>JAIVWA010000203.1:0-7721 GCA_049190255.1 Gammaproteobacteria bacterium
CATGGCCCCCTGGCCGCAAACCGAGACGTCGATGGCTGGAAGTCGATGGAACGCTGGTGGTTTAAGTCCTAATGGTAGTTCCATTTTACCGTATTATTTAGGGCTGGATGCATTCTGAGCGAATCTTTGACACCGTGTTTCGGATGGGTTTTGATGACCAATCACATTTATTGCTGAGAACCGGTCTGATGTCGAGTTCTACCGTAATGCGTCGCCTACTGACCGGCGATGCACAACAAGGAGTTCGGGGACATCCATAAAAGTATAAATAGCTTTGCAAATTTCAAGAATCAAAAGTGCCAGAGCGGTTTGATGTTGTGGCGGGATAGAAATTCCTTTGCAAGTTTTTCGATTTTTTCGTCGCGATAATCATAGTAGGCATGGATTATTTTTTGATCATTTTATCCTTGACGACAAGACGATACCCGCCTAATATGATCTATACATAAACCATATCTTATTAATGTGAGCTATTCATGAACCATTTAAGGTGAGAAATGCCAAAACAAGCCATGCGCACTTACTCACGTATCACCCGTTATGCTGCGACTCTGCTCGGCAAGCAAATCAGGATTGCTCGTAAGGAACGCAAAATGACGGTACAAGAGCTGGCTGAGCGTGCAGGCGTTTCTCGTGGCTTACTTCAGCGCATCGAGAAAGGCGATCTCAAGTGCCAGATCGGTGCCGTGTTCGAAGCGGCAGCCCTTGTCGGCATCAAGCTCTTCGACGCCGATGAGTTATCTCTGACTACAAGGATCAGGCAGGCCGATGATAAGATCGCCCTGCTGCCGAAACACATCCACCCCGGCAAGAAGGTTGTAGACGATGACTTCTAATAAGAGCCGATACAGCGAAGCCTTTGTTTGGCTTTGGTTGCCGGAAGCAACCGAACCGGTTGTTGCCGGAAAGCTGTCCGCGGATAGAGACAATCTGGTCTTCAACTACGGCAAGAGTTACCTGGAGCGCAAAAGCGCGATTTCCATCTTTGAGGCCGAACTACCCCTGAAAGCAGGTGCGTTGCCGTTACTGCCCGGCCTTAGCATACCAGGCTGTATCCGCGATGCCGCGCCGGATGCGTGGGGCCGCCGCGTGCTTATCAACAGAAAGCTCGGGCTGAAAGGCGCTGACGCAGACAGTGCCCAACTGGATGAGCTGACCTACCTGCTGGAATCGGGCTCGGACCGGATCGGTGCGCTCGATTTTCAACTATCGCCAACCGAGTACGTTACGCGTTCTTCTGTGAATGTCACGATAGAAGAACTGTTACAATCCGCAGAACGGGTAGAAAAAGGTATACCTCTAACAGCGGAACTGGATCAGGCGCTGTGCCATGGTAGTTCCATTGGCGGTGCTCGTCCGAAAGCGTTGATCGAAGACGGCGACACCAAGTATATCGCCAAGTTTTCGTCTTCTACAGATTTATATAACTTTGTAAAAACGGAATTCATTTCTATGCGCCTTGCCAGTCTTGTGGGACTTGACGTCGCGCGGGTTTCACTGACAAAATCTTCCAACAAGGATGTTCTGCTCATCGAGCGTTTCGACCGCATCCGCACACGAAAGGGCTGGCAGCGCAAAGGCATGGTTTCCGCACTTACGCTTTTGGGCCTGGATGAAATGATGGCCCGCTATGCCAGCTATCAGGATCTTGCCGAAATTATCCGTCATAAATTCGCGAATGCGTCCGCAACGTTGAGGGAACTGTTTTCCCGTCTGGTCTTCAATGTCCTGTCCGGCAATACGGACGATCACGCGCGCAACCATGCCGCATTTTGGGATGGGCAGATGCTGAAACTGACCCCTGCCTATGACATCTGCCCCCAAGCGCGGTCCGGCAATGAGGCCTCACAGGCGATGCTGATCTCAGGCGACAATCGCATGAGCCGGATATCCGCATGCCTGGAAGCCGCGCATCATTTCCTGCTCTCAGAGAAAGAGGCGGTGGCAATCGTAGAGGATCAGATTTCTGCAATCGGAGAAAACTGGAGCGCCGTCTGTGAGGAAGCCGGTCTTACAGAAACCGACCGCTCCTTGCTGTGGGATCGACAATTTCTGAACTCCTTTGCTTTTGATGATCTGGAGGATGGATTTGCCGAACTTGCAAAGATTGCCGGCGATGTGCAGGCCGCAAAAAGGGGATAGTTCCCCAAGATTAAAAAGGGCTGACCCCGTCTCATAATCAACATCAACGATTTGCATAAAGATAGGAACTGAAATGAAAAGGAAATGCATTATTTGCGATCAAAATAAAGGAAAACGAAGTTGTATTCAATACGATAAAGCGATGGTATGCCCGAAATGCTGCGCCCAAATACGGAATCCCTCATGCGCAACCTGCTCATATTACAAAACGGCAGAAAAATATGCGGAGGATAAATTCCGGAAATCCGGAGGCAAATCCTTTATCATCGAATTGAACGAAGAAGTGGATAAGGCGGTGGACAAGGCTCTGGCTCTGATTGAAAGAAAAAAGTTGAAAAAAGCCGAAAAGCATCTGGCAGAACTTTTGTCGGAGTATCCGAATTACCATATGGTCCAGTATGGAATGGGCGCTTTGTTCGCATTTAAGGGCCAAAATGACACGGCGATCTCTCATTTTAAAAAAGCCGTTGATATCTTTCCCTATTTTGCAGAAGCTTATTATAACCTCGGCGTTGCATATAAAAATAAGCTGGACTTTCCCAACATGGTCAAATACCTGGGTAAGGCGATCCGTATGAGTGACATTGATACCGATATCAATCAACAAGCCAAAAATTTGCTTGATCACATGGAAAATGTAATTAGAGAACAAAACGGTGTGAATTTGGAAACTTATCTCAAAGCCCAGGAACAGTTCAAACTCGGCGTTGAATTTATGGAAAGGAGCGAGTGGAAAAAAGCCATTTATGCCTTTAGTGCATCCGAACGGATCGTAAACACAATTCCCCAGGTGTATGGGAATCTAGGCATCTGTCATGCGCAATTGGGCCATAAATCCGATGCGTTGGCGGCATTCGATAAAGCGCTGGAACTGGACCCGCAATATGAACCGGCTATAGTTAATAAGGCGATGACCGAAACTTTGGCCGAGGGCGAAAAATTGGGTAACAAAATAAAAACCGTTGAATATTACAAAGAATTTCCGATGAAAAATCGCTCCTATATTCAGCAGTTTATCGAAGAAGGATTGCAAAAACCGAATACAAATATTAGGAGCTAATCCGGATATGGCAAAAGCAAGATGCGGATACTGTGGACAAAAGGTAGCTAAAAGATAATATCCATCCATCTTCCTTAAGGGGGCCAAAAGGGCCTATAATAGAATATAAAGATGGTCGCATGACGCAATATGATAAGTAATCAAAAGGTCATAATTGATCCATGTCCAAACCAAGGATTTGACCATGTTAGTTCATGTTAACAATCGATGGAGTTTGGGGAATAGTTCGGTATTGATATGAAATGAAAAAAACGGAATCACACAAATGGGTCTTTACATCCCGGTTTCGGGCAAACGCTTACAGTTGGAAAGCATCAAGACTGGCGTGCAAGCGGATCAAGGAGGCGGTTTCCGAGATAAAAAAGGCTACCCGGAAGGATCCTGTATTGGGAGCTGAAGGGTCCATAAGATTTATGGAAAAGCTCTGGCCCGCTTTGCAGCATGTGGACTCATCCTCCGGTGCTTTGGGAACGGCTGTGTATAATGCAATGGATGTGTTGGTGGATGTTGTAATCAAAGCACCTGCCGACGAAAAAGCGAGGGGAAAATGGCTGGAACGGCTCTGGGATGCTTTCAATGAGGATGGTGTCGGTTTTCTGGATAAACTGGGAGAACACTGGGGTGAAGTGTGCGGTTCGGCCCAAACTGCTTCAAGATGGGCAGATGAGCTTCTGTCAATCGTACGCCGCAGTTGGGAAGAAACCAGACAGGGCTCGTATTCTTATTTCAACGGCACCAGCGCATGCCTGTCCTGTCTGCTTTCATCCGCCAGGCATCAGGAACTATTGGACTTGCTGGAACTTGCGCCACATATTTCCTGGCATTACCGAAAATATGGCGTTCAAGCGCTTGTTGTGATGGGGAAGAAGGGAGACGCGATTAAGTACGCCAAAGCCTCATGCGGGCTGAATGACAGTCAGATCGCGATAGATCAGGCATGTGAAGGAATTTTGCTGTCCTCCGGGTTATATGAGGAGGCTTACCAACTGTATTCTCTGACGGTGAACAGAGGCGGAACCAATCTGGCAACTTTCAGGAGTATTGCCAAGAAATACCCGATGAAAGACCAACATGAAATCCTGGAAGACCTGATTGAATCAACGCCGGGCGAAGAAGGAAAATGGTTTGCCACGGCAAAATCTCTGGGTCTGTTACCTCTGGCGCTTAAGCTTGCTCACCAGAGCCCGTGTGAACCAAAGACGCTGAACCGTGCTGCCAGGGATTACCTGGATAAAAATCCAAAATTCGCCCTTGGTGTGGCCATAGCTTCACTGCATTGGTTAGTAGAGGGATGGGGATATGAAATTACAGGCTCCGACGTATACGCAGCCTATGACTATGCCTTGAAAGCTGCTGAAAACTTGGGTATAACCGATCAGGTGAAAGCAGATATTGCAAAAATCGTGAGTGCGGATAAATCTCCGGGAATGCTTGTAAAGGATATGCTCAGCCGTCACTTGGATTTAAGACAAATAAAGTGATCGATTTTTCTGCTGTTGAGAATGTCCCCCTGCCGTCTTGCATCAATAATTAAATTTGAACTCATCATCATGTTCTGATTCGTTTACGCCTGGAGAAGTGATAGTGACTGAAAGATATAAAAAATTCCTAAGCCCGGAAGAAGCTGTGACTGAAATAGTGAAAGATCTTTCTTCAAGTAAGCCTGAACAGGTAAAATTGTTTGCAGACATCTATGTTCTTCTTGTAGGAGGAAAGACCTGGCCGGGTAGACATAAAGAGTCATCTGATTTCACTGAACATATTGGTATCTGGTACCAAACCGATAAAAATCAAAAGAAAATATTTTATAATTGGCACCAATTCAGAGAACTGCTTGCCGGGGCATTTCTGAAAGTAACCCCGGATATGACAGATATTGCTAAAATATATAGCCGGGTGATGTGGGTAAATTCGTATTCCAGTACAAATGAACGCGGTAAAGACGGTATCTGGGTTGAAACTGAAATGGAGAAATTTAAGTGTGTGCAATGCGGTAATTGCTGTTTGAATCTTAATGATGCATTTTGCACTACAGCCGATCCAGAGGATTTGATTCGCTGGGAAAAAGAAGGAAGATGGGATATTCTGGACTGGGTCAGCTTTCTATTGGAAGATGATCGAACCCTTGCAGATCTTTGGATTAGCCCGAGGACTGGCGAGGAAGCTACCAGATGCCCATGGTTACGAAAGCTTCCGGAAAAAGATAAGTACAAATGCCGAATTCATGAAACCAAGCCGGCACATTGCAAAAAATATCCAAAATCAAAGAAACATGCTTTAACCACAGGATGCAAAGGTTTTGAAAAATAAAAATGGACAAAAAGGGAAAAACGCCGGAAAAGGAAAAAACGTAGGCATTAAGGCCGATTTACTGTGTGACGCCATAAAACCTGTGCAGATTCGCAGCTCATAAGGCCGGCGGTGAGCTTTGGTTAGCAAGGCCATAAGAAACAATTCAGTGTATTTTCTAATTGAATTTTCTCAACACCTTGACTTTTTATTATTGCAGTACAATTATTGCAAAACAATAATTGAGATGAAATAATTATGTCTAAAAAAATCATTTCGTATCCACCGGCAGGTCCATCAGCTCGATCAGCTCTTCGCGGGTAAAGCTCTTTAGCAGCCCCGGATCGTCTTCTTTGACCACGCTGTTCAGCAACTTGCGCTTTCTATCGATAAGCGCAGCGATTTTCTCCTCCAGGGTGCCCTCGGTCACCAGCTTGAAAACCTGCACCCCGCGCCGCTGGCCGATGCGATGCACGCGGTCGGTGGCCTGATCTTCTTTGGCGGCGTTCCACCAGCGGTCGTAATGGATGACCACCGAGGCGGCCACCAGATCGATTCCGGTGCCGCCGGCCCTCAGGCTGCCGACGTATACACGGCAGTCAGGCTCCTCGTTGAAACGCTCAATGATCGCCCCCCGGTTTCGGCTTTTGCCGGTCAGGCTGACATGGCCCACTTTCAGCTCCTGCAAAAAGGCCTTGATGATATCGATCATGGCCAGATATTGGCTGTAGATCACCACCTTTTGGCCGCTGTCCAGGCTTTCGACCAGAAGCTCGCAAAAAAGGTCCCACTTGCCGGAACGGTAGCGGTCATAGTTGTCGGTATCCTTTTCGACCAGGGCCGGATGGTCGCAGATTTGCTTGAGCAAGTTCAGCAGGGCGAAGATATGCATATAAGGCACGGGCTGCCCGTCGCTTTCGAGAACCTCCACCAAATCGCGACCGCGCTTTTCGACCGCATCCCGGTACAGCTTGACCTGGTCGTCGCTGAGCCGGCAGGTGCGCAAATCCTCTATTTTGGCCGGAAGCTCCGCGAGCACACTTTGCTTGAGACGCCTGAGGGTAAACGGTGATACCAGGCGGCTGAGTTCCCGGCGGCGGGCGGCGTTTTGCTCCGCTTCGATGGGGGTCACGTAACGGCTGATGAAATCTGCGTCGGATCCCAGGTATCCCGGAGTGGTCAAATCCATCAAGGCTTTGAGTTCGGCAACCGTATTTTCGATGGGCGTGCCGGTGAGCCCCAGGTTCATCCGGGCACGCACGGCTTTGGCTGCCCGGTAAGCCCGGGTAGCGGAATTTTTGATGTACTGGATCTCGTCAAACACCGCCAGGGTAAAGGACACCGGTTTAATTTTTTCGATGTCACGCAGGAGGATACCGTAGGACGTCAGTATGGTGTTGCACTCCCTGAGCAGGCTGTCAAGATTCCGCTCTCCGCCGTGGTAAACGCCGGGTTTCAAGGCCGGGGCGTGTTCGCTAATTTTTTTCTGCCAGTGGCTGATCACCGTGGTGGGGCAGACCACCAGGAAAGGACCGGCTTTCTCGCTGCGTGACTGCAGGGCCATCATCAGCGCCATGACCTGGTGGGTCTTGCCCAGCCCCATATCGTCGCAAAGCAGTCCGCCGAAACCATTTTCAAACAAAAACCAAAGCCACTCGGCTCCCCGCACCTGGTAGGTACGCAGGGGCGTGATCCGGTCTTTTAAATCGGGCAGGGGGGCAGCGGACTTGAGATCTAGAAAATTTTTCAACTCGGCCGCACGTTGGCTGTCACCGCTAATATGCAGGTGTTGACCTTCAGCCGCATTTAACCGCAACACGTCGATCCGGCGCAGCCGGATGGTTGCACCGTCTTCTGCCGGTTCCCGGTCGGCCGGGTCTTCCAACAACAGATCCAGGATATCGAACTGCGGGCTGTTGCAATCCACCCAGCCCTCATCCGTGGCCACGTAGCGCTGCCTGGCCCGGCGCGCTTTCAAAATTTCAGCAAGCGCAATCAACTGGTTTCCGGCCCCATAGTTGACCGACAGCCACAACCAGTCCCGCTCCATGACCTGCGGTGTAATTTCAAGCCGGTCAAATTTCTTCAGGATTTTAAGCCGCCGAATGCTTTCGTCAACCTGGAAAGTGGTGCTTTCCATTTCAGCGGCGTGCGTGTCCAGAAAGGCGGGTACCTGGCTTTTTTTAATGACGGTTTTAACCGGTTCGCCAAACGATTTCGGCGGCGGCTC
>JAIVWA010000204.1:0-7682 GCA_049190255.1 Gammaproteobacteria bacterium
GCTATGGCATAGTGGGCAAAATAACTCGTTCTTTTAATTGCAGAGCTGCTATAAGTATTTTTTGTCCTCCAGGCGAATCAATTATAAAAAACGATCATAAAAATGACTGAGCGAAGCGACATCCACAAATATTCAATCGTCAATCTTCAATCTTCAATTCCGGCTTGTCCGGATTAGGTATTCTCGTATCCTTTTGCCCGAATAATGTTGGCCATATTTTTGCTAAATACCGATTTTTTCTCTTCACGTCTGATTTCCCCGGCAAGTCTGTCGACCAGCTCCGTTACGAGGTAGCTTGGAAAACTATTCACATCATGCCCCAGGGCCTGGACTTCGTCTTCGATTAATACACCTGCAATCGGGCCGATGGCCAGCGCAAATTCATCAAGCAGACTGCGAAAAAAATAGCCATCCACCGGGATAACTTCCTTTTCCACCTTTTCGATAAGTCTAAGCTTTAAAAGTTTGGAAATCATTTCCCTGATGGTGCCCATGCTTAATCCGGTTTTTCCGGCAAGCGCCCCCAGCGTCGCATTGCCATCCAATTCCATGAGGATTAGCAGCGTTTGGCCATCCAGAGAAAAATTACCCAGATCATCTCTGACCTTACGCTTGTAAATCATGGAAGAGATATCACCTGAAGATAATACCATGGCATCACCTGTACGGGATCATTGTTACTCAAAGAAATGCCTAAAATTATCAACGATCCCGCAACGACGTTATTTCCTTTTTTAAGGCTTTAATTTCATCATGAATGAATTTTTTTATCTCCTCGACGGCTTCCGCCAGGGCCTCAACCGAAGGTTCCCGCAAAGAGACAACATCAGGCTCCTGATCCTGGTCGCTGACCGGCAACTCGGCTGCTTCGGCCTCAAGCAGTTGAACAGATGGTTCGCTTTCGGTTAGGGGCGCTTCCTCTCTCTTTTCTTCGATTTCCGGTTTATCGGTTTGGGCGGGTTTGGCTTTGGGCTTGCGCTGACCGGCGGTTTTACTTTGGGATATCTGAGTCTTTAGCTCTTTGTATCGATTCATCTCGGTCCGCAGAATCTTTTTTTTGACCGTCTCCCCCATATCTTTGGAAAGCACTACTTTGTCTAAACTGGAGAAAACAGAGTTGAGTATTTTAAATGCTTTGGGGTGAGACTTGGCGCGGTTTGTTTTGATGTAATCGCCCAGCGACCTAAGGATTTGAAGAAACGTCAGAACGATCTTATCATGTTTATAGGTTAGGTTTAGATCTTTTATTTGCTGAAGCAATTTTTCCAGAACGTCGTCGGTTATTTCCCAATCAATTGATAATATTAAATTTTTTAATTCTGCCAGCGGATAATGCGCCGATGGATCGCTATCTTCGGCGTCCGGCAACGGCACGTTAGTTTCACCAAAAAGATCGTCTAACCGACTTTCAAGCTCGGAACTCAAGGTATCAACATTTTTTGACTCGGCCAATTCGTTTTCTCCTATTTCAAATCTTTTTTAATAGATGCCACGGTCAAAGAGATGATTCTCTTTAATGTTGCAACCACATTGGTCCCCAGAACGGCACTGGCCGCAAAAGAAGGAATTTTCAATTGACTGTTCAAATCTTTTTCAAGAGTTGGCACAGGTAAAAGCGGAATGCCCTGCTCTTTGAGATCCATTTTGTTGTACTGCATCACAAAGGGAATCCGGAAGATGCTTTTCTTGTAGGCGGCCAGGTTTTCCTGGAGATTTTTCAGAGAAAGAATGTTTTTCTCTCTTCTTACCGTCATGGAATCTGCCACGAAAACGATACCATCCACACCCCGTAGTACCAGCCTGCGGGTCGCATTGTACTTGATCTGGCCCGGAACGGTATAGAGTTGGATTTTAACATCATATCCGTTGATAATGCCGATATCGAACGGGAGGAAATCAAAAAACAAAGTCCGATCACCGTGGGTTTTAACGGTAACCATTTCGGTGTTTATACGCTTAGCGAATTTTTTATATACATATTCCAGATTAGTCGTCTTCCCCCCTCTGCCGGGACCGAAATAGACGATTTTAACCTGGATTTCCTTATTTTTCAGATTTATAAATGCCATCAGAATTAACCGCAGTGACTATCCTAAGCCTAAAATTAATCATGAATGCAAATGCAGAGATACCCATTTACATAGACACAAGAGTCTCTAAAATAACCTTTAACTGTTCGACAGACTCGGAGACTTTCAATCGCAAGAAACCCAATGAAATATCGTTGCCAAAAATGGTGATCAGTAAAAATTCGCTGGTTATTTTGTTGAAATGAATGTTTTCTGTCTTTCCTTTATGGAAAAGCAGCGAGAATTCATTTTCACCGATGATTTTGGCCATCGCGCTGACAGCACCGAAGTTGCCGGCTGCCAGGGCAGCCAGCGAATAAATGTCATGCTGTTTTTCGCCGTTGTCCAAATTGGCAATAATATTACCGGCCATATCGATTAAAAAAACACACCGCACGCCATTGTCAATGAGATCCTGTTTTAAAATTTCTTCAATTCTATCGAGCTGTTTCTGACCGAGGGTATAGGACAATTGCCAACCTCCCTAAATAGTTGATATTGATAAAATTTCTATATCTTTATTGATTTCGGTAATTTTGGGCAAAACTTTAATTTTTTAAAAAAACAGCACCGGTGGGAGCCAAACGATACCTTCCGGATATTTATCCCTGCCAATTTTCCTCAGACCAAACTTGCAGGCAATAAAGACCCCTGAAAATGATGGTAATCCAATTTTAGAAAATACGCCCTATACTTCTTAAATTACAACATAAATAGCATTTTTACAAGATAAATCTTGAAATCTTGGCCCGATTCAACGATTTGGATTATTTCTCATCATCGCCGGCGACTGCATCGCCGAAATTCATTTCAAGCCTGAGGTCTGAACCGCCGCTGGAAGAAATTTTGACATTCGGAAATCTTTTTTTGAAGACACGTATCATGGAACTATTCTCGCGCAAAACCGTCGCGCAAAAACCGTTGTAATGGTTTTCCTTTGCGATCTTTTCGAGCATAACGAGCAAATGAGATGCCACCCCCAGCCCCTGAAAATCTTCTCTTACCACAAAGGCCACTTCCGCCTGCTTGTCGGTGTCGCGGGCATAAGTGCCAATGGCCATGATTTCCTTGTGACCACCTTTTTGAATCAGCCCGATAATCGACATGTTTTTATGATAATCCACGCTGGCCCACTGTTTTTGCACCACTTCATGGGAAAACGTCCTCATTTTATAAAAAAACCGCAGGTAAATGGTTTTCTCCTGCAGGGAATAAAAAAAATTCCGGTAGGCAAATTCATCCGAGGGCAACAGGGGCCGGAACTCGACAACTTTGCCTTTTTTCAGTCTCACCGTATCCTTATAGCCTTCCAGAAACAAAAGGTCCTCGGTGGACGGCGGCATCTGGTCGGCAAAAATGTAATGCCGTTTCTTGGCCACCTCGATGAGTTCTTCCCGAAATTTCGGATGGGCAATCTGGGCCAACTCCATGACGCGCTGGTAAATTCCCTTGCCCTGTAACTCGGCGATACCGTATTCGGTAATCACAAAATTAACATCTCCCCGGGTGGTGGCCACGCCGGCGCCTTCGCTGAGGTGGGGGACAATGCGCGATACCTTGCCGTTCTGAGCGGTGGACGGCAGCGCAATAATTGAAAACCCGCCCCTGGACATGGAACTGCCGCGCAAAAAATCGACCTGGTCGCCGATGCCGCTGTAAAACAGGTACCCCATGGAATCCGAGCAAATCTGTCCAGTCAAATCCACCTCCAGCGCCGAGCTTATGGAAATCAGGTTATCATTGCGGGCGATGACCGTTGGATCATTAACAAACTCCGAGGACCGGAAATAAAAGGCCGGATTGTTGTCCACATAACGATAAATTTTCTCGGATCCCATGCACAGGGAGGTGACGACCCGACCCGGCAAAAGTGTTTTCTTTTTATTGGTGATGACCTTTTTTTCAAACAGGGGCAACAGCCCGTCGGTAATCAACTGGGTGTGGATGCCCAGGTCATTTTTGCCGTCCAGGTACTGCAAAACGGCATAGGGCAGATTGCCGAATCCGATTTGAAGGGTGGCCCCGTCATCCACCAACTGGGACACGTAAAGCCCGATTCTGCGGGATATTTCATTGTTTTTGATGGTCGGCAGGGCCTCAACCAAAGGTTCTTCATAGGGAACCAGCCAGTCGATCTCATCCACATGAACAAAGCTGTCGCCCCAGGTTCGGGGCATTCTCGGGTTTACCTGGGCGATGACAACCAGTGAATGCTCAACAGCCGATCGGGTGATATCAACCGAGACCCCAAGGCTGCAATAGCCGAACTTATCCGGTGGACTCACCTGTACTAGGGCGACATCGAGTCCGATGCGATGACTGGCAAACAATCTTGGAATTTGAGAAAGATAGGCAGGAATATAGTCAATCTTGCCTTCAAAGGCTGCTTTGCGCATGGATTGGCTGATAAAAAAAAGCTTTAATGAAAACCGACGGATAAATGATTCATCTTCAACAAACTGCGATAGGGTTGAGGACAGCATCTGATAGACCATGATATCCTGTAATTGCTGCTCTTCGACCATGGCCCTGATGAGATGCTGGGGTTCACCGCAGCCGGTACCGATAAAAACGCGGCTCCCCCTCTTGATTTTTGAAACTGCTTCTTGCGCATCGACAATCTTGGAAGTGTATTCGTGTTGCCAATCCATTTATTTTCTCCTAACCTCGGTTTCAGTTTAATTACTCCGCCCTGAAAAATAACATATTCAGGGTGATAAATAGTTCAATGATTAATTAATCCGCCCGGATCAGCGTCAACATAGCCTAATAAGATTTCAAGGGACAAAAATACTTTACCTGCTCCTGATATCGTTATTTTTCAAGGCGGAGTAATTAGTATATATCAAATATTTCAACCAAAATCGACTTTTTAGTCATAAAGAAGAATTTTTATTGACAAATGAATTATACCATCTTATTTTACGCAGTTTCAAATAGACCGGGTTTAGCACACAATCCCTCATTCGGCTTGCGGCGCTCCGATGCGGGATTTTTAATTTGCCCCGGCCAAAAACAGGATCAAAAAAAAGATAGCGACGCATAAAGGTAAAGGAACCATGAAAAAAGATATTTCCAAAGTCCGAAACATCGGTATCAGTGCCCACATCGATTCCGGCAAAACGACCCTGACCGAGAGGATTCTCTATTATACCCAGCGAATTCATGCCATCCATGATGTCAAGGGAAAAGACGGCGTGGGAGCCACCATGGATTCCATGGAATTGGAAAAAGAACGCGGCATCACGATTGCATCGGCCGCGACCTATTGTGAATGGCGCGATCACGAAATCAATATCATTGATACCCCCGGGCATGTCGATTTTACCATTGAAGTTGAACGCTCATTGCGTGTTCTGGATGGTGCCGTACTGGTTCTGTGCGCCGTCGGCGGAGTGCAGTCGCAATCGATAACCGTCGATCAGCAAATGAAACGCTACAAAGTGCCGTGCGTGGCTTTTGTCAACAAATGCGACCGCAGCGGCGCCAACCCGTATCGGGTTATGGATCAACTCAATGAAAAATTGGGGCATAATGCCGTTGCCATGCAGATACCCATCGGGCTCGAAGCCGACTTCTCCGGGATCGTAGACCTGGTATCAATGAGAGCGCTATATTTCGACGGCGAAAATGGGGAAACCGTTCGCAGCGAAGACATACCGGAAGGATTAATGACCGAAGCCCTCGAGAAACGCGAAACGCTTATTGATGCGGCATCCATGTTTTCCGACTCACTCACCGAAGCAATTCTGGAAGAACAAGCAGTTACTGATGAAATGATCATCGAGGCTGTGCGCCGCGGCGCTCTGGCGCGGCAGCTGACACCGGTGTTTATGGGTTCGGCTTACAAGAATAAAGGCGTTCAGCCCCTTTTGGACGGCATCACAGAGCTGCTGCCCTGCCCCATGGATATCGAAAACCTGGCCCTGGATATGGAGAAAGATGAAACCCCGGTGGTCCTGTCCACTGACCGACAAAAACCACTGGTGGCGCTGGCCTTTAAACTTGAGGACGGGCCCTTTGGCCAGCTCACCTATATCCGCGTTTATCAGGGGTCCATTGGCAAAAGCGATACCATCGTCAACATCCGCACAGGGAAAAAAATTAAAGTCGGCCGGGTGATTCGCATGCACGCGGACCAGATGGAGGATATCGAAGGTGTCTCGGCCGGTTATATCGGTGCCCTTTTCGGGATAGATTGTGCCTCGGGGGATACCTTTGTAGCGCCGGGCATCAGCTTAACCATGACGTCCATGTATGTGCCGGATCCGGTAATATCTCTGGCCATAACTGCCAAAGATTACAAATCCGAAACCAACATGTCCAAGGCCCTGGCCCGCTTTACCAAAGAAGATCCGACTTTTAAAGTACACGTCAATGACGAAACCGGAGATACCATTATCTCAGGCATGGGGGAACTTCACCTCGAAGTCTATATCGAACGAATGCACCGGGAATACGCCGCCCAGGTGACCCCCGGTATGCCCCGGGTGGCCTATCGGGAGACCATTACCCGCAAAGCCCCCTTCGACTACATCCACAAGAAACAAACCGGCGGGGCCGGACAATTCGGTCGGGTGGCCGGTTACATGGAGCCGGTGAGTGACGAAGACTTTGTTTTCGAAAATCGGGTGGTTGGAGGCAGAATTCCAACCCAGTATATTGCCGCCTGCGAAAAGGGCTTCAAAGCCCGCATGGCCAAAGGTCCCAAAATGGAGTTGCCCGTTACCGGAATTAAAATTGTCATCGATGACGGCGCCTCTCATGCAGTGGATTCCTCGGATATGGCATTTCAGGCAGCCGCCCGGGGAGCGTTTTTGCAGGCCTATCACAAAGCCGGGCCGGTCATTCATGAGCCGATTATGAAAGTTGTCGTCGAAACTCCTTCGGAATTCCAGGGATCCATCATGGGTTCCTTGAATCAACGCCGGGGAATGATCGTGGGCTCCCAGGATGAAGGCGTCCTGTGCGTAATAGAATCCCAGGTGCCACTGGCAGAGATGTTTGGATATTCAACTGTGCTGAGATCCTTAACCCAGGGACGGGCCCAGTTTACCATGGAATTTTCTCTCTACAAGCAGGTACCGCAAAGCATCGCCGAAGAACTGCTAAAAAAAGCGGCTGAAGAAAAAAAGAATGTGGCTTAAACGGGGTACGGGCCCTTCGATTGCGGATTTCGGATTTGGGATTTCGGATTGGGCAAATCGGATGGGATAGCTGTGAACGTCGGGTTGCGGATTTGTTCCGATCGTCCTCGTCGTCGTACTCGTCCTCGAAATCGAAAAAGCTGAGAATATTCAATCTTCATTTGTTTCAGTTGCGGGTTGCAAATTTATACTGTGTTATGGCAAACTCTAAACAATCTGATAATTTAGGATCACAAAAAAAAGAAACTGGATCTGTCGCGTTGGTTGGCCGGACGGACTTGCGTCGGCCTCAGAACCATAAAACGCAAATCTCAATGCTCTGTTCGTCTGCCGGGAATGACAGCCGGCGAATTGCCACCCCGCAAAGGGACGTGCCGAGGGCTGACAAAGCCAAAGATAGCCGTCAATTCCGCGGGCCGGCAGGGGTTATTCATATCAAAGAGAGGTATTTCACCATGTTGAAAAA
>JAIVWA010000205.1:0-7645 GCA_049190255.1 Gammaproteobacteria bacterium
CCTTGGCGGTTAAGATATTGTTGGTTTAGTTTTTCTATCTGTGGATCATCCAAGATAAGGATGGATATTTCGCCGTCAGGACAGTCCAAGGCGTCTAAGATGACCTGAACCGTTTGCTTTATCTTCTTCAGCGAGATTTTGTGCCTGCTTTGCCTGTTGTCTATCGCGACTTCCATTTTTCGGCCTTCCTTTGCGAATCTCGCCGGCTGATGCCCGCTTTTCAGGATATTCGATCCGATGATGGTGGATACCATACAGTATTTTGTTAAAGCTCCTGGCGATTTTATGCAGGTCTTTTAAGGTCAACTCACATTCATCCAACTGACCGTCAGAAAAGATATTGTTGATGAGATTCTGGACAAGACCCTGGATCCTTGATGGTGTCGGGTTATCAAGGGTTCTTGACGCCGCTTCAACCACATCGGCCAGCATGAGCAGGCCGGTTTCCCGGGTTTGCGGCTTGGGGCCGGGATATCTGAAATCATCTATTTTAACTTGATCTTCTCCTTTCAATTGTCT
This sequence comes from Gammaproteobacteria bacterium, assembly GCA_049190255.1. GTDB lineage: Bacteria > Desulfobacterota > Desulfobacteria > Desulfobacterales > JAFDCJ01 > JAFDCJ01. The sequence goes on from JAIVWA010000205.1 coordinate 520, forward strand.
GGCTTTGTCATAGAAATATTTGATATAGCTGGTACCATGGTGCTGTCGGATGGTGTCGATAATATCCTGACCAAGCTTGTGTTCTTTTGCAATTTCGACACCTTCTCTGACATGGGCAGTCAAGATCAGACCGGACATAGACGGTGCCAGTTTGTCATGCTTGTTTTTGCCGTTTTTTTGATTTTCAATAAAATACAGGGGTTTATTAATTTTACCGATATCATGGTAATATCCGCAGACTTTGGCAAGCAAATGATTGGCGCCTATTTCAGATGCAGCGGCTTCCACCAGGGAGCCGACGATCACCGAGTGATGATAGGTACCCGGTGCTTCGATCATGAGCCTTCGAAGAATCGGGCGATCTAGGTTCGCCAGCTCGAGAAGGGAAATATCCGTTTTATAACCAAAGGCGATTTCTACCAGGGGAACGATGCCGGCGGTCACAATGCCTGCGCCAATCCCCCCCATGAAACCAAAGGCCCATTCCCATAAAAGCTTGGAGCCGGACAAATCGGCCAGATAGAAGTTAATGGCGGTAACCAGCATGATATTGAGCAACCCGAGTTTGGCACCGGCGGTTATGAAGACTTTGCGTTCCCGGCAGTTTTGGATCCAGTATGCTGCCATGGTGCCGCTGATCAGGAAATAAAGAAAATAGGTCAGGCTGTTGCCGAATATCACCGCAAAGGAGACAGCCATTACCATTGCGATTGGTATGGCGACCGTTATTCCCATGAACACGCACACAATCATGGCACCCGAGGCCAGTGGAATACCAAACCAGATGGAGGACATTTGAATGGGAAGCGTTGAGTTCAGCGTCAGCACTTCGGATAATTTAAAGCTAATTTGGGCCAGAATAAAGAATGTTAAAAAAACGCTGGCCATAAAGAGCAAACTTTTATTGTGCCCGCCAGACAACCGCCCCGGCACATTTAAATGAAGAATGTAGGTGGTAAGCAGCAGGCACACCAGCACCATAGCGGCGCCGATACTGGTTAACAGCACCTGCTTCTTTTTGGTTTGGGTTTCAAGGGTTTTGAGTTTGAGCAGCTGGACTTCGGTGACCCGTTCGCCTTCACGCAGAAGCATCTCTCCGGCCTTTATTTTATATAAAACGGGTTTGGTTTCGGCAGTTGCTGCTTTTGTGCGTTCCTGGGTTTCGTTGCGGTTCAGGGTGATATTGGGCTGGATGAGTCGCTGTACAAAATCCACAACCAGATTAAGCAGCCCATAATCCAGGTCATTGAGGAACGGCTGGCCCACGATCCGGACCATGGTTTTGGCCTGGTCGAGGCCGTAAAACTGTTTCAGATTGTTTACTTCTTTCTCCTTTTTGGTGCGCACATCCCTGAGAATAATTCCCTTTTCCGATTCCTTCAGCAAAATTTCTTTATTCGTTACCACCCCGTTATTTAATATTTTTAACAATATCTGGTTGATGAGGCCGGCAGTTTCTTTTGAAAACCCCACTGTTTCGAGCGCACTGAAGGCGCCGCGGGTTACCCGTATGCCGAGTTTCTCCTCAAGGTATTTCCGTTTGTCCGTAATCACACTCGCTGACGGTTTTTGATCATTTACCGTTGCCTTCTCTTGAACGGGGTTTTCTGCAGCCGTCGGTATCGTCTCGGAAGTTATGTTATGAGCCTTGGAAGCCGCTCTCATTTGGGTGAAGATTTCTTCGACGTTGCGGGATATTTTGGTTCCCAGTTCAGCATCGTAATCATAAACTGTCAGCACCTTTTCTTCGGCCAGCTGACGATTCAAATCGGTTGCCGCCTTGTCTTCGATAAAAAAATCTCTGGGAGATTTTATATCCCTTTCGGCAACATCTCCCAGATTATATTGATGCTTGGTGGTCACCAGACTGGGAAACAGAATCAGGCTAAAAAGGATTGCCAGGGAGAATAAGATTCCCCAGCGAAAACGCCTGTCGGAGTCGAGTATTTTCTCAACCGGTTTTTTGCTTTTTTCTTTGCCCATAATTAATTAGACAGTTCAGATAGCTCTTATTGCACCTAAAGTACAGCACTATTTGTAAAAATGACATCAGCCCGAATTGGTTTTGTTTCGGGCCTCCTCAAGTTCTTCATAGGCTTGAATTATTTTCTGGACGAGTTTGTGACGAACAACATCCCTTTTAGAGAAAAAAACGAATTTAATGCCTTCAATATTCTGCAAAATATTCTTGGATTCGATGAGCCCGGAAGTTCTATCAGACGGCAAATCAATCTGGGTGATATCGCCGGTAATGACCGCTTTTGAGTTAAATCCGATGCGGGTTAAAAACATTTTCATCTGCTCGGAGGTCGTATTTTGGGCCTCATCCAGAATAACAAAGGAATCATTTAAAGTGCGCCCCCGCATGAAGGCAATTGGGGCAACTTCAATAATTCCCTTTTGCATCAAATTTGCGGCCTTTTCAAACCGCATCATATCGTGAAGTGCATCGTAAAGAGGCCTAAGATAAGGATCCACCTTTTCGGCCAGGTCCCCCGGTAAAAACCCCAGGGATTCTCCTGCCTCTACGGCCGGACGCGTCAATATGATTCGGCTGAAAATTCCCTTGGATAAGGCCGAGACTGCCATCGCCATTGCCAGATAGGTTTTGCCCGTTCCGGCCGGACCGATGCCAAAAACAATATCATGTTTTCTAATGGCATCAATATATTCTTTCTGCGCCAGGCTTTTGGGGGTTACGGCACTTTTCTTCGAGGTAATGTACACTCGGTCCAGAAAAATCTCTTTCAAATTTGTACGATCATCGCCGCTTAGAAGTCTCACCGCAAAGTCGATATCGTTCGGGTGAATGGGATACCCTTCCTTTAAAAGCCCGTAAAGCTGGTTGAGGATAGTTTCGGCCAGAGCGACTGCGATTTTATCACCGTCGATAAAGATGGTGTTGCCTCGGGCATTAATCTTAACGTCGGTTTCCTTTGCTATTTTGCGCAAATTGTTGTTATGTTCACCGAATAACTGACGGGCAAGATCAATATTTGCAAATTCGATACTGGTTTGGGTGTCTGTGGGATTTTCTACCATGCTGTCGTTGGTTCCATAATTATTGTTACGGCTCGTACGGGCTATTGCCCAGGCGGACAGGGCGAAACCTAAACTCTATTTTTAGCATACCTGATTAAACGATTGCAAATGCCAAATTACATTTGATTTAAAAAAAGAAAAATGGCTTGACTCCACAAATCTGCTTTGTTACTTCAACCCATTGATTTGTGCCACATTAACCGAACGCTTAGCACTATGAATCCATTTGATATTTTAATTATTGTTATCCTGGGCTACAGCCTGGTTAGAGGCCTTTTCAGAGGGCTTGTCAAGGAGGTGTCATCCATTATCGGTGTTCTGGGCGGATTTTATGCCGCCTATACTTATTATGGGGTGCTGGCCGGTCTGCTATCGGGTTTGATACATGATACTGCATACCTTAACATATTGAGTTTTCTAATTATATTTTGTGGTGTCCTTATAATTGTCGGTGTATTGGGCGTCATCATAAAATATCTGCTGAATATTGCCTTTTTAGGCTGGGTCGACCGTTTCGGAGGTGTCGTCTTTGGCGTTCTAAAGGGCATTTTAATCGTTTCCATCCTGTTCATTACCCTCACCGCATTCCTTCCCAAGGGAACTGCTTTTATCAAAAACTCCGAGTTGGCTCCCCATGTGTCATGGATTTCAGAAAAGATGGCGAATGTGATATCTAAGGAAATGAAACAAGACTTTAAAGCCAAGCTGGGAGAACTAAAAAAAGCATGGAAGATTCCGAAATAAATCAAACTGATTCTTTTGCGGATGAATTATTTCGGCTGGTAGCAACCCTGCGGGGAAAAGATGGGTGTCCCTGGGACAAGAAACAGACTCCCCGCAGCGTGAGTGTCTACCTGATCGAAGAGGTCTTCGAATTGACTGATGCGATTGAAAAGGGAGACACCGGGGAAATCTGTGAAGAGCTTGGCGACGTTTTATTTCATATTGTCTTTATCGCCAGAATGTTCCAGGAGACTGGAGAGTTTGATTTGCAGGATGTTGCCAGGGGGATCACCAACAAAATGATTCGGCGCCATCCCCACGTCTTTGGGAATCAGACCGTCACCGGCAGCGAGGAGGTTATTCAAAACTGGCATAAAATCAAGTTAAACGAAAAAAAGTCATCTCCAAAAACTTCGGTCCTCGATTCAGTACCGGCCCATCTCCCGAGCCTGATGCGCGCCTATCGCATCTCAGATCGTGCTGCCAAAAGTGGATTGGAGTATACGGAGGTGGCCGGGGGCACACAAAATCCGGAAGAATTTAGGGCGGGATTAGAAGGTGCACTGAAGCAGCAGGACAAAGAACTGCAGTCACAGGAATTTGGGGAACTGTTGTTTACCCTGGTAAATCTTTGCCGTCTGGCTAAAATTCACCCGGAAACGGCATTGGCAGGAACCGTAAAAAGATTTGAACTGCAGGTTAAGAAAATGGAAAAGCTGATTTCTGGGAACAACCAGGAATTAGATGACCGCTAGTGTAATGTCCCACAAATACATTAAACCTTTGCACCCGGGGGCAAGTACCCGGGAGGAGTTACACGGATCAGTCTGCCGTTTCCGTCATATTTTTCGACGAGCAATTTACCATCTTCCAGAATGTTGCGGGATTTCAAATCTTCCTCGGACTTCATATCCAATTCGGGTCTATGTCCCTTTTCACTTTCTTCTACCGGTCGCTGTTTTTTGATCTTTTCGGTCTTCTGGCCTTCAAGATCTTTGTCATAGGTCCCGCTGACATAATTAGACCTGACAAATTGTTGCATGGTGGCTTCGCCAATCGCGTTAATCATGATATCCCCCTTTCTTAACGCCTAGCTGTTTTTGATTTCAACAGCTGAAACTTTCCTCTTTTTATTAATCCGGTCTGGTTACAGGCCTTCTGGCCTTTTTAAACCCAGGAATCCATCTTTTTATCCCCGGCCTTCTTTGACAACTGCTCGAGCCGCTTGATTAAGAAGCTGGAATCTTCCACCGAAAGCGTATTTTTTGTTTTTTGATTAATGGTATCAATGACATTAAACACAAAGGTTGTTCCTTTCGCGTCCCCCGCCGCAGTCTCCTTTTCCACCCCTTCTTTCGCACGCTCGACGGGCTCCTGGTCTGATCGGGTCTGTGAGCCTAATCGGGTAATTTTTTCTATAATGTCATTTGATACCTTTTCTATTGTTGCCTGCCTTTTGCTCTCCGGGGTCAAACTTACCTGATCGGCAGGCAGCTTTTCAAATGTATTTTTTTTGTTGCCGGGAATCATATTGTCTCTGAGCTGTTTGCTGAAGACATTTAAAACATTATGCATTTGATAGCTTGGAACAAACATTCCCAAATCCTCCTGACTTGTATATCGGAGACTTTAAGGGAGAACTTTAGTAAAAAATTGGGGAAAGTGGAAAAATGACGGAGTCAGAACCAGGTAATAATTTGATATTATAGATAATAATACTGACTGGTCGTTGGGTTGACAAATGCCCTGAGAGGGGCTGAAGTGGGGCAATATCCGATCAGAATGAGTTCGGGAAGATTAAAAATGCAGCTCGATCTATTTCATTTGATTTCATGAAGTTTCATACGAGGTTTCAGCCCAGCCGCTGGCCGCCGAAGCGGCCAGTTTGATCAAATGATTGAATATTGACTATTTAAGGAATGCTTTCATTATAAAAACAACGATCATAAAAATGACGGAGCGAAGCGACACCCACAAATCTTCAATCTTCAATCGTCAATATTCAATCCCGGCTTGTCCGGGTTGGGAATTAGCATACTAGTCGTCGAAGTCACCCTCCGGTCCCTTGTTGCTTTCAATTCCAGCGGCCCGGGCGACGATTTTTTCAGGGGTCCACTCTGCGGGGTCTTCAATCCGGTCTGCTTTCGGGTCCGCATCATAGGATCCGGCATCCAGTATGGCAGCCACGGCAAGCGGTGCCGTATCTGAGGTGTTTAAGACGTTAACCAGCATGTTATAGATGAAGTCTTCAACCCTGCTGGCCATCCGATTCCTGATATCAGCTGGTTGTCCGAGCAATTTGTTTTCAAAGGGTAAATTGAGCTTCTTATAGTTGCCGCCCTGCCAACCCTGTTCCTGAGCGTAGGACACCATTTCAGACCACACGGCTTCCGTAACGCCCTGATCTTTAACCTTGATAAAATTACCCTTAGCGTCCAGCTGGGCGTTGCCGTAATCGTTGACCTCCAGGCCCCATGAAATCATTTGAAGGGCGGTGGCGACATTTGCTTTGGTGGTTCTGGTCTTGGCCGCTATTTCTCGTAACCGGTCGGAATTATTACCCGAGGTGCCATGCTGAGCACCGGAGACCTTGTATTTTGTCAGAGCTTCGTGAATTTGCGCTGTCAGGTCGATCTGGATTCCCTTGTCGCTGGCTTCGATTCCATGCGTTGTCCCGTTATTCAGGGCAATCCAGTTCGGGAAGATACCGTGAGCGTTTAACCCCTGGATGAGAAACGACGCCTCCTCCACGGTTGAAAGGCCTTCTTTGCCTTTGATTTCCCCGACTTCCGTTTCAAGTCCCGCCCATGGCGGTATAAAGGAGTTGAGTTCCAAATTGGCCAACAGGTTTTTATCATCCGGCATGTGAGATGCATCTATAGCGATGGATGTTAATCCCGCCTCAAATATCGAGGGTATTTCGGTCTTTGCGGCGGCGACATCCTGTTCGCTTTTCAACCCGTAATGATCGGCATGGACGGCCACGGGAATAGTGATCCCCAGTTCGTTGCAGGTTGCGTCAACTATTCTGGCGATGTTCCAATAGTTTACAGCGCAATAGGCATTGGCACCGCCTTCAGATTTGGCGATCTCTATGATCAGGGCCGCATTGGCTCTCTGGGCAGCCTTTAGGGCACCGCGAATGACAAAACTATTCCTGCCGTTGGCGGCCATTGTAATGGCGTTTCCCTTGGCAAGCAGGGCGATGTCGATAAATTTACCGCTGACAATCAAAGCTTTTGAGTTTGGAAAGAGTTTGACCACATTCGGTGGACGGCCGATCTGCAAGGCCTTGTCAAAGTCTGCTGCTTTGACGGCGTTTATTCCAGCCATGGTGTTACCTCCTTTTGTGTCTGAAATC
>JAIVWA010000206.1:0-7628 GCA_049190255.1 Gammaproteobacteria bacterium
GTATGGCAAGAATTAACGGTTCGGATTTGACGTGAACCCTGAACCTTGAACCCCTGAACGGTTACAGATCTGTATTATGATAAAGAGATCATTCTTTACATCTAAACGCCTGCCATATCTTCTGATACTGCCCCAAGTCCTGGTTACGGCAACCTTTTTTTACTGGCCGGCATTGCAGGGACTGGCGCAGTCCCTTATGCGCAGTGATCCTTTCGGACATCACAGTACTTTTATCTGGCTGGAAAATTTTACGGCGCTTTTTACGGATCCGCTTTATCTCAAGTCCATTGGGACGACACTGTTTTTCAGCGCATCCGTGGCGGCCGTTTCTATTTCCGTCGGTCTTTTTATCGCCACCATGGCCAATCGCGCTTTAAAAGCCAAGGCCTTGATTCGTACCATGCTGGTCTGGCCTTATGCGGTTGCACCGGCTATCTCCGGTATTCTATGGCTTTTTTTGCTTCACCCGTCTTACGGCGTAGTCGCCATAGCCATTAAACGGTGGCTTGGAATTGACTGGAATCCGGTACTGGACGGGAAAGACGCTCTGTTTATGGTCGTCATGGCCAGTGCCTGGAAACAGATCAGCTATAATTTTATCTTTTTTATTGCCGGGATGCAGGCCATTCCCGGATCCCTGATCGAAGCCGCTGCCATGGATGGCGCAAGTCCATTTAGAAGGTTCTGGAAAATCACCCTTCCCCTGCTGTCACCCACACTCTTTTTCGTTACCGTAATGAATATCATCTATTCTTTTTTTGAGACCTTTGGGGTGATTCACATGATGACCCAGGGAGGACCAGGAGGTGCGACCAATATTTTAGTTTACAAGGTATACCAGGATGGATTTATCGGCCTGGATCTTGGTTCTTCGGCCGCCCAGTCCATCGTACTGATGACCCTGATCATCGTAATAACTCTTTTGCAATTTAAATATGTGGAGCGAAAGGTCCAATACGCGAGATAGGCAGTAATGGTTGAGAAAACACCTATTTTAGATACATTAACCTATCTATTTCTGATCGTGGGAATTGTGGTGGTGGGGTTTCCCATAATATACTCTATTATTGCCGCCACCCTCACCATAGAAGAAGTGTCCAAAGTTCCCATGCCCCTGATACCGGGTGATCAATTCTGGGTCAACATCCAGACCGCCTGGGAAAAGGGGAATCTGGGAACCAATTTGGTCAATTCTTTCATCATGGCTGCCGGAATCACTTTTGGCAAAATTGTGATATCCATGCTCGGTGCATTTTCTATCGTGTATTTCGATTACCGCTTTCGAACCGTCGCATTTGTAACCGTGTTCTGTACATTGATGCTCCCGGTAGAAGTAAGAATCCTTCCAACCTATGAGATGGCCGCCAATTTGTTCGGCCCCCTTCAGCCGCTATGGGATTTGCTTCACCTCAATGGTCTGGTTAGCTGGTTTGCCGGGCATGAAATCGAGGTGACGCTGGAATGGAGTCTCCTGGACAGTTACCCCGGATTAATATTTCCTCTGGTGGCCTCGGCAACCTGCACCTTTCTTTTTCGTCAGTTTTTTCTGACTATCCCGGAAGAACTTTGTGAAGCGGCCAAAATGGACGGGGCCTCTCCCATGGTTTTTTTCAGGAAAATACTGCTGCCCCTTTCCAAAACCAATATTGCCGCCCTGGTTGTAATAGAGTTTGTCTATGGCTGGAACCAGTATCTGTGGCCGTTGCTCATCACCACCAATCCCAAAATGTTGACCGCGGTTATCGGTCTTCAGAACCTGATACCAGCGGCTGATGACCTGCCATACTGGAATGTCGCGCTTGCCGGCACATTGATTGTCATGCTGCCGCCTGTTTTGGTCGTACTATTTATGCAGCGCTGGTTTGTGAAGGGGTTGGTGGATCCGGAAAAATAGTTTAATCTACAACACCTTTCGATACGCCAGATGTCGTAAAAAGGGAAGCTAAGGAACGGCTGTTTTAGGACCTAAACCTGTGAACTCTGAACCCCCCTGCCTCCGGCCTTTCCGAGCTGTAAGCTCTACCCTCTCTCCGAGCTGTAAGCTCTACGAGCAGGAAGCCGGCCCGGCGGGAACGGTTACAGAGACAGGATAAGTCCAATTGCCAGCAGCACGCTGAAAAAAAAGGAAAGTCTGGCCGTTTTAGCGAGTAAATCATTTAATGCCGGTCCATCGGATGGTTGCCGGATGAGGCGAATTTGCAGGAAAGCCAGGGGCAGGGAAGCAAGGGGCAAAAGCACCCATGCCGATGCGAAACCGCCCAACCAGATAAAAAGCGGGATGACAAACGCGCCTGCCAACAGGATCGTATACTCCGCTCTTGTTCCTTTAACTCCGATCATTACCGCCAGCGTGCGCTTGCCGGTTTTACGATCCGTTTGTATATCCCTTAGATTGTTGACGACCAGAATGGCGGTGATTAAAAAGCCGACAATGACCCCCATCATAACCACCAGCGGGGTAAGATTGAGGGCTTGCACATAATAGGTCCCGCAGACCGCTACCAGACCGAAGAAAATAAAAACAAAAAGATCGCCAAGTCCATGGGAGGCTAATGGATACGGGCCACCGCTGTAGGCCACAGCCGCAATGATGGAAGCGGCGCCGATGGCTGCCACCGGCCAGCCCCCGACAATTATCAGATAAAGCCCCGGCAACAGGGATAAAACAAAAACCATCGTCATCGCGGATTTCACCCGGCCCGGCGCAATTAAACCACCCTGGGTAACCCGCACCGGCCCCCGGCGGTCTTGGGTGTCGACCCCTTTGGTGTAATCGAAGTAATCGTTTGCCAGATTCACCCCGACCTGCATCAGCAAGGCCACCAGCAGGGCAGCTGTTGCCGGCAAAAGTGCAAAGCGTTGATGAGCATAGGCCATGGCGGAGCCCACGACTACCGGTGCCACCGCTGCCGGAAGGGTCTTGGGGCGGGTGGCTAAAAGCCAGGCGCCGATGGTGCTTGTATTTTGAGATTGCGTTTGGCTCATGTTATTTTAATTCGTTTAGCCAATCATTTGGTTATTGTAATTTGGTGCTTTAGAACTTGGTGCTTTGCGCTATTCTTTCTATTGATACTGAGTTACCCTCTTCTCCAAATACGAAATGATAGAATAAAGCATCAACCCCAGCAGGCTCATGGCCAGAATGCCGGTGTACATTTCCGGGTACATCAGGACCTGGTAGGTTTCCACGACGATGTAATAGCCCAGACCGTAGGTCGTCAAGGATTGTTCGGCGATAAACAACACCGCAATGGCTGTCCCCACCGATACCCGCAGCGCAGTGAGAACTGCCGGTAAGGAAGCCGGAAAGTAAACAAAGCGGAAGAGCGCCCGGCGGCCGGCACCTAAAGAGCGTACCGATAAAATCAATTCCGGATGCAAATTGGCGGCTTCATCGCGGACCACCACCAGTATCTGAAAGAAGATAATCAGGGCAATCAGAAAGATTTTTGATACATCTGTGATACCCATTAAAACATAAATAACCGGTAAAAACACAATTTTGGGAATTGGATAGACGATCGCAATCAGGGGGGAGAAAAAGCGGTCCAATCTGGGTGACTGACCCAGCCCCAGCCCGATGGGTACCGCAATGAAAACCGATATGCCAATGGCGGCCAGCACACGACCGGTGCTTGCCAGAAAGTGCAGACCCAATTGACCGAAAATAGATTCGAAAAAAAGCGGCAGCACCTGGAGCGGTGAAGGCATGATGGGTTGCCGAACGATCCAGGCCAGCAGCTGCCAGCAGAAAAGAAACATTAAAAATCCGATTGCCGCCGCCGACATATTTAGCCTGGGCTTCATGTCAGTTCTCCTAAAACTTTTCGCAATTGGGCGCATTGATCGTAAAAGGCCGGCTGGCTGCGGTGGTCAATAATTCCGGCACAGGCATTTTCAAGGATGAGCGGCTTCTGATTGAATCCTTCCTGCAAGGCCAGTATTTTACGGCCCATGACCACGGCAACTTCGATGTCATGAGTGACCATGATGCAGGTGATATTCGATTCCCGCTGCAGATGAATGATGAGCTTTTCCAGGTCTTCCCGGGTGGGCGCATCCAGGGCTGAAAATGGCTCGTCGAGCAGCAATAAATCCGGCTCCATGGCAAAGGTTCTGGCGATGGCCGTTCGCTGACGCTGCCCCCGGGAAAGCCTGCCAGGGTATTGCTCCTTTAACCCCTTAATGCCCAGTTTCTGAAGCCAGAAATCCACCCGCTGATCGGCTTTTGCCGGATCCAGCTTTTTGTCCGCCGGCGCGTGTATGCCGTCCGATCCGTAAAACCCCCGGATGCGGAGACCCAGCCCTACATTTTCTCTCACGGTTGACCACGGCAGCAGGCCGTGATCCTGCAAAACCAGGCCGGTGCCGGGACGGGGACGTAAAACAGGTGCCCCGTCAATTAGAATGGCACCGTCCGTCAGGCGGCGCAGTCCTGCAAGCAGATACAGGAAGGTTGTTTTGCCGCAACCCGAGGGTCCGATAACCGACCATGATTCCCCGCGCTTTACCGTCAGGCTGAACTCTTTAAATATTGGTGCCTGCCCGCTGTAGGCGAATGTCAGGTTATTAATTTCTATCATTTAATTTTCCGGAGGTAGATAGTCAGCAGTTATCGAACCTTCATAGGGCAGCGAAGAATCCAGCAATCCTTTGGCCCTCATCCAGTCCATGACATCCGCCCACTGTCCGGCATCGGGGACCTCGCGCAGGGGGAAAGGGGGGATTTTATATGTTTTTTGGATGTTTCTGGGCACCCGGATTTTTTTGAGCAGCAACCCGCGGAAGGATTCGGGATCCTTGTTGATCGCAGCTGCGGCGCGATTCCAGGCTTTGAGGAATAGGCGAACGGCATCGGCTTTATGGTTCAGGGAATGGATATTGAAACTCAATACACTCACGCTGTAACCCGGATAAGCGGAATCATCGACAATTTCACCGGCCCCGGCTTCCAGCGCACTTTTGGCCAGCGGATCGGGCAGGGTGGCTGCCTTTAACTGACCCTGAAGCAGCAACTGGTATCTTTCGGGGATCACCGGGACAGATTTTTTGATGATTGCTCCGGGATCAAGACCTTCGGCTGTCAGCAGCCGGTCGGTGACGTATTCAATGATGGTGTTTTTGGATATGCCGATGGGAACACCGGCTAACCCGGCGGTGGAAGTCAAGCGGCTGCCCGGCGCTGAAAGTATGCGAAACAGCGGATAATCAGGATAGGCCTTGCGTGCGGAAAGAACCGATTTCACCCGAAGCCGGTTGCGATTAAAATTGGCAGTGGTGATCATTTCGTTGAGCATGCCGTCGATGGCTCCGGACTGCATCAGCTGGTCTCTTTCCAGACCGCTGGCCACCGGTACGGCCTTGACGGCGACGCCGTAATCGACAAAATAGCCTTCAGATTCCGCCACGTAAAACGGAAAGGCATCCAGGATGGGCAAAAGCGCAACCTTAAGCGATTTAGTATTTTTAAATTGCTGGGCCCCTGATTCAGGATGAAAGCCCGCAACGACCGTTAGGGCTATGAGAAGTGTCAACGGAATGGAATGCCAGACCTTTTGAGTCCTTTTCATCTTTAATCCCTTTAAACTATTAACCGATAACAAATAACGAATAACTCCCAATTGGTTTTTCTTCAATTGGGGATCGCCGCTTACATACCAGATAAACGGTTTTTGTGCAAAGAAAGGCATCATGCACGCTGGGTTTCTCGGCCTAGGGCGGATCAACCCAACCGACCAAAGGCTCCATAAAAAATTAAACTATACCCCCGCATACCGAACTGTTTTGGTGGTGCGCGCCATACGATTTATGTACTCCTGGCGGGCTTTTGCCCGCATGAGTTTGCCGGAAGTTGTCCGGCACAATTTATAGCCAAGGGCAGAGCCGAAAGATATAGTGGCCTGATTTTGAGACATCAATTTCAGCCAGAGCCTTAGCTCAACCGTTATCTCTTCAATTCATCCTATCACTCAGAATTATTTTTCATATTGACACACACGATAATGTTGACATACTATAGCTATGACAATCCACATTTAAGGAACATATTATGCGCACTATACAAATGACTCTGGATGATGATCTCGTAAAAAAGGTCGACGCCATAGCAAATGAACTTCATACAACACGATCCGCATTCACTCGATATGCGTTGCGGGAGGCGGTCAAAGAATACAATATTCGCCGTCTTGAATTGAAGCACCGCCAAGGCTACGCGGTTCATCCCGTCAACAGAGAGGCGTTCAGTGTTTGGGAAAAAGAACAAAATTGGGGGGATGAATGAAGAGGGGTGAAATCAGATGGTACAAATTCAAAGCTCCTGATAAAAAGCGGCCGGTGTTGATTTTAACCCGTGATTATATATTAGAATACCTTGGAGAAGTCACTGTGGCTCCCATTACCTCGACGGTTCGGGATATACCCAGCGAAATATCTCTCACCAAACAAGACGGGATGACAAAAGACTGCGCAATAAATTTCGACCACATACAGACGGTATCCAAAGGAAAGATTGGATCGCTAATAACAACACTGTCTGAAGATAAACTGGAACGAGTGCGTGAGGCTATACAATTTGCTTTGGATTTATAATGGAATGAAATAAAAATCAGGATTTTTAACTTAATCCCGCTGCCGCCATGATATCCGGCACCAGTTCTTCTTTGCCGATGGCCATGATGTGAACCCCGTCACACATTTTTTCTTCATGGATGCGTTTGATCATCCGTCCGGCAATCTCGATGCCTTTGGTGATGGCCTGCCCCTTGGGGGCTGACACCATCTCGTCAATCAGATCCTGGGGCACGCTGACACCGGCGATGTTCTTGTTCATAAAGCGGGCCATGGGTGCGGAGGTCAGCAAAATGATTCCGGCCAGAATCTTGGTTTTAAACTGTTGGGCGTAATCCATGAATTCTTTGAACTTGTCCAGGTCGAACACGGCCTGGGTCTGGATAAATTCCGCTCCGGCATCGATCTTTTTCTCGAATTTGATCAATTGCGGCTCCAGGGGATCGGCCTCAGGGGTGACGATGGCACCGGCGCAGAACGACACCCCGCCGTCCAGTTCGTTGCCGCCGAGATCCTTCCCTTTTTCCAGGGTGCGGACGGTTGCCAGCAACTGGCTGGAGTCCATATCAAAGACGCTCTTGGCGTCTTTATGGTCGCCCAGCATAATCGAATCACCGGTCAGGCACAGAACATTTTGGATCCCCCGGGAGGAAGCAAAGAGGAGATCGGCTTGAAGGGCCAGGCGGTTGCGGTCGCGGCAGGTCATCTGCAGGATGACCTCACCTCCCAATTCTTTGACCAGCAGGCAGCCGCCCAAAGAAGGAAATCGCATGACCGAACTTTGATGATCGGTCACGTTCATGGCATCGACTTTGTCTTTTAAAAGTTCGATGTGGTGCTTGAATTTTTCCAGATTGGTCCCCTTGGGAGGGGCGACTTCACTGGTGACCACAAACTTGCCGGAATCCAAAGCCTTCTTGAATTTGTTAGCCATTTTAAAGGCTCCTTTCTAGTCAAACCTTTTTTAGATCTTAGTTGTATTAACTTGGAGTACTGGAGTATTGGAGTACTGGAGTATTGAATGCAAAAGAATTAGATCGGATTTGATCCTTCTTTCC
>JAIVWA010000207.1:0-7617 GCA_049190255.1 Gammaproteobacteria bacterium
TGTGGCGATACCGGACGGGATCTGGTCGTACCTGTTCTTTGTCGATCCGGATCGCAATAATGCGCCGTCCGAGGAGGAGGTCACCCGAAGGGGCTACAACAGCCCGGAGCCTCTGTTTGCAAGTCTGCAGATGTTAAGATTGGAGGCGTTAGCTACGCCGTTCGGATTAGAGCCGCCGGATCGGCCGGAGGTCGATCGCGGAATTTTCGACAAAACTGGTACCAGGCTTGAATTTGTTGCGATGAGCCAGGACAGCTTTCAGACCGTCAGCGAACAGGAAGTGCTTTACGAGTATCTCACGAACGATTCCAGGTTGAAAAAGTTTGCGACGGTGGATTCCAAGGATGCGGTTCATTCCATGTACATCAGCAATCCGCGGGAACTGCTGGAGTCTCTTGTTCCGTCGAACATATCATTGCCTTAGTGAGTAAATACGTCATCGTATTTACGAGTCGATGGGCTTAGGGAGCTTAAAAAAAGGAAGTGCCAACGTCAAGTTTGAAATCATTTCTCGTATCTTTAGCATTTGGAAATTTGAATGGCAAAGGAAGCTGACGGTATTTACAAACTTTTCCAGAATTGGTTTCTTGATCATCAAAATTTGAAATTGAGATGCCCAGCAGTCTGACCTTCTTTTCACCAGCTTCAGTTTTAGATAACAATGGCCGGACGTATTTCATTATTACCGAAGCGCTGTCTGCCGGTTCATCAATCGTGATGCTTCTCGTGATGGACTGGAAATCAAAATATTTCATTTTAAGTGTAATCGTTCGCCCTTTCGCATCCTTTTTGATCAATGAGTTTTCTAATTTAGCGGCTATATCCTCCAGTACCTCTATCATCTGATCCGTATCGTTGATGTCCTCAGAAAAAGTTGTCTCTTTACCAATTGATTTTCTAATCCTGTTGGGCTCGACCGGTCTATCATCCAATCCGTGGGCAATATCATAAAAATAACTGCCCGACTTTCCAAAAAGCTGAATTAATTTTTCCTTTTTGAATTTTTTAAGATCGGCGCCGGTTTTAATTCCAAAGCTGAACATTTTTTCTTCAGTGACTTTTCCAACTCCAAAAAATTTCCTGATCGGCAATTTATCCATAAATTCGTCTGCCATCTCGGGTGTAATGACTGTTATACCATCCGGTTTATTTATGTCAGAGGCAACTTTGGCCAGAAACTTGTTGAATGAAACTCCAGCCGATGATGTAAGTCCACCGGTTCGGTCATATACCTTTCTCTTGATTTCCCGGGCGATCAGAGTCGCTGAGGGCATCCCTTTGTAATTCTCGGTGACATCAAGAAACGCCTCATCCAGTGATAATGGTTCGACAAGATCGGTATATTCACAAAAAATCTCCCTAATCTGTGATGAAACAGCTCGATAAACATCAAATCGTGACCGGATAAATACAGCATCAGGACAAAGTCTGTAAGCTGTGGATGATGCCATAGCAGAATGAATACCAAATTTCCTGGCTTCATAAGAACATGCGGCAACCACACCCCTTGACTGAGGATCACCGCCTACTATTACGGGTTTTCCCTTTAGCTCAGGCCGGTCTCGCTGTTCGACGGATGCGTAAAAAGCGTCCATGTCGATATGGATTATTTTTCGTATTGGCTGCATTTAATGTTTTTTTAAAAAAAGTGTTGCAATTTATAAAAATATGTGTTTATTTAATTAAACAACAATTATCAACTCACGTTAGTCAGGTAAACAATATGACAACTACTAAATTCGAGTCCTTTCTGCAAAGAGTTTTTGAAGCGACAGGGATAACTTCGCAGACTGAATTAGCATCCGCCCTGAACATTAACCGTTCAGCGATTACACAAGCCAGGAAAAAGGATTCTATCCCTGACAAATGGATATTACAGCTGTATCGATCCTTTGGGTTGAACCCTGACTGGGTTGAAACAGGATCCGGTCAACAATTTCATAAACACTCTGATTCCAATGATTCGATATTTAGTAATATACCGAAGGTAAGAGCCAGGTTGAGCGCCGGTGGCGGGTCTTTTGAAGTCGGATCCAAAATTGAAGGGTATTATGCTTTCCGAAAGGACTGGCTGCGTACCAAAGGGGCCATAAACAAGATGGTGTTAATGGATATCTTTGGCAACAGCATGGAACCTGAGATGAAGGATGGAGATACTATTCTTATAGATGAGTCCCAAAAAGACATTTTAGCAGGCGCTATATACGCTGTCGGAGTTGATGACACGATAATGGTTAAAAGGCTTGAGAAACACCCCCATAAGCTTGTCCTGCTTAGTGACAACAAGAATTATTCTCCGATTTACCTTCAAGGTGGCGAAATAAATAGCGTCCGTATTATTGGAAAGGTAATCTGGATTTGTAGGGAACTCAGGTAATTTTTTTTGCCACTATTGTTCATATATATTAACTTTATAATATTTAAATAAACGGAAAGGAGTAAAAAATGCAACAACGATTTTGTGCCTGCGGATGCGGTATATGGGTCCAGTATCTATTCCCGAATATGAACTGCCAGATAATTTTCAAATCGAAAAAAGACCGCACGGAAGACTATTTGGTCAAGTGCCCTTGCTGTGGGAAAAAAATTAACATCGATATTCTTTGCTAAGCTCGACTTTGTAAGCGATATTTATAATCGACATATTTTTAGGAGGCGAAAAGAATGATACGTTATGAATCATACCCGGATTATCAAAACTGTTACGAGTATCATGGAAACACATCTGTAGAAATCACCAGAAAACAGGATGGAGTTACAACTAAACGAGATTGGATATTGTTTGATTCTGTTGAGGAAGCCCAGGAATTTTTTAATAACAATTGTAATGACGATCAGGGGTATTATGTTCATTAAAATCGTTGATGGAATATTAGATTGTGTTTTCATGGTGATGGTTTTAATAATATCAATTTTGGGGACATTGATTGTTGGATTATAAACCACTTTGACAAATACCGTAATTTTAGGACTATTTTATTAAGCTGGGAAACCACAGTTTCAATATAAGCTTTTTATACACCCTCGTAATTCCTTTGTTCACCTACATAAATGCCTTTCCTTACCCTTCTGATTTCGCCCTGTTTGTATGTCCTCTGAATACAGTAATAACACATTCTAACATTTTTCCAGCCATCTCAACCCTTGCCATAATCCGGAAAATCCAACCAAGAAAACGTGGTGCCAATCAGAGCACTGCCGATAAAAAAAGACCTTATCTACCCCATCACCGCCGACAGCGGAGGCACCGGCAGTGGTAGCCACTGACAAGGTGTTGAAGGCAGGCGGACACTCCTGAAGCGGAACGACTTCAGGGCCGTCAATCTCAAAAACGGCATGATCTTTGCTTTTCTCAAATAAGACTCAAATAGGACTTGCTTTAATGATTTCTTTGTTTTAAAGCACCAAACTCGGAGGGCTCATGCGCATGCAATTTACTGAATTTCTTACTGTCCCGGAGGTTGAAACAATCCATCAGGCGTCGCTGGAGATCCTGGAAAATGTCGGTATTCTGGCCCGAAGTGAAAAAGCGCGTGATATTTATGGTCGGCACGGCTGCAAGATAAACTCAGCTACCCAGATAGTGAAATTTCCCCGTCAGGTTGTTGACACCTATTGTCAATCTTTTGTTCCAAGATTTTCGTTCAAGGGCCGCGACCCGCAATTTGACAAGACCATTCCCGACGACCGACCGCTGATCATAACCGCTAGCTCCGCTCCCAACATCATTGACCCCCTAACCGGTGAGGAGCGTAATGCTACATCATCCGACATTGCCGATATAGCATTTCTGATTAACGAGCTGCCGGGCTATGATATTTTTTCCATTTCAACTCTCGCCAATGACACACCCGAGGGGCAATTCAGTCTTTCACGTTTTTATCCGGCTTTAAAAAACTGCTTAAAACCCATCCGCGGTAATACACCCAGCATGAAAGAGCTGCAGCAGGTAATTGAGCTGGGGTGCATCATCGCCGGCAGCAAGGAAGCGTATCAGGACAGACCACTTATTACCCATCATTGCTGTCCCGATATTTCACCCTTGACCATGGATGTGACATCCACTGAGATATTGATTTATCTTACAGAAAAAGAGCTGCCGGTTTATGGTACTATCGTTCCGAATGCGGGTATGACCTCGCCCATGAGTTTGCTGGGGACGCTGGCACTTGGCAACGCCGAGTTTTTGGCGTTGAGCGTTCTTATGCAAATGGTACGTCCCGGAACACCGTTGATTTACGCGGTCCTATCTACGGTTGCAGATATGCGCACAGCCAACTACGCTCCGGGGGGGATCGAAACGGGAATCCTGCAGATGGCACACAGCCAGATGGCGCGGTTTTACAATGTTCCTTCCGGCGGCTATATCGGTACGACCAATGCTCACATAGATGATGCTCAAGCCGGATATGAAACCGGAATGGACGTCACCGCGGCGCTGCTCGGCGGAGCGGATATGTTCAACATGGGAGGACTTTTAAGTAGTTTGCTGACCTTTGATTTCGGCAAAGCAGTCATTGATAATGAAATCGGCTTAATGCTCAAACGCATCCATCGTGGCTTGGAGTTCAGTGTAGAGAATCTTTGCCTCGATCTGATTGCCAAAGTCGGCCCCGGCGGCTTATATCTGCAGGAAACGGATACATTTAACCGCATGCGCACAGCTGCCGTTCTGCCCGAAGTGGCCATGCGCGACATGCGAGCCACCTGGCAGGAAAAGGGAAGACCCGATGCCCATACCAGAGCCCTCAGCAAAGCCAGTTCAATCTTGTCTCATGATAATCCGACGGTTTTTTCATCCGAAGTAGATATGAAAATTCGTGCCCGCTTCAAGAACCTGGTGGCCGGCACAGCAGGATGGGAAAAGTGGGACGATCTGCGCATATGCGGATCACGCGCTTAACCCGGATGCAAGCGTTCACAGGTCCAGCATTCAGCCTAAAGTTGGAATAATTTTTTTTACACATTTCATTTGAGTATGACTGCCGGGAATTGAATAACACGCTCATCAAAGCTCACGCCTATACGCCATCGCCCGGTCAAATACCCTGCCGGTAAAACTCTGCATAATAATCGTGCCATAATATGATGGGTCCCATTTGAAAAAAAATGTTTGACATAAGCATTTATATGGATCAAATTGGTCCAACCAATAGCTACTGGTTGCTATGAGTTGTTATTTCCATTCTGGTTGATTATATGACTGATTTACTTATCGTTAAATGGATTTTAGCTTTTTCCCCGATTCTGACAGTGCTGGTGTTAATGATTTTTAAGAACTGGAGCGGCTCCCGTGCAGGAGCGGCCGGTTGGGTTGTGTCCTTAATCACGGCAACATTTGTTTTCGGAGCGCACCCCGAACTTCTTGCCTATTCCCAGGTGAAAGGGGCCCTGCTATCCCTTAATGTTCTCTATATTATATGGGCTGCTCTTCTTTTATATAATGTTGTCAATGAAACCGGTGCCATAAAAGTAATCGGCATGGGCATACAAAGATTTAGCGGTGACAAATCCATACAGATTATCATCTTTGGATGGATATTTGCTTCTTTCCTCCAGGGTGTTGCCGGTTACGGCGTCCCCATAGCAGTTGTTGCACCGCTTCTTGTCGGTCTTGGTTTTTCTCCTGTTGTTGCCGTTGCCGTTCCGGCAATTGGACATTCATGGTCCGTCACATTCGGCTCAATGGGGGCTTCGTTTCAGGCTCTCATGGCCGTATCCGGTCTTGAATCTTCCTATCTTGCGCCCTGGTCCGCAACCCTTCTTGGGATTACCACTTTTCTTTGCGGTATTTTTGCCGTGTATGTATATGGTGGCTGGAAAATGGTAAAACACAGTCTTATTGCGATTCTTATCGTTGGATCAACCATGGCCGGCACACAATATATTCTTGCCGTTTCCGGAATGTGGAACCTTGGTGGATTCGGAGCAAGCCTTGTAGGGCTTGGAACGGGCCTTGCGGTTGCAAAATTGAAAATATACAATCAGACATCTCCTTCACAAACCCAGCTGGAAATGGGGCTGTGGTGGGCATTGTCAGCATACCTTATTCTTATCACAATTGTTTCTTCCGGAGTCATGATACCGCCTGTCAAAGCATTCCTCGGGCAGGTTAACCTAACCGTTACATTCCCGGAAATAGTATCTTTAAAAGGATGGGTCACTAAGGCAGGAGAAGGCAAAGGCATCAATCTGTTCGGCCATGGTGGTGCCCTGCTGTTATATTCATCCATTATAAGTTATTTCGTTTACCGTTCAAAGGGCTTTTATAAACCCCAGGCCTTAAATGCCATACTACAAAAAACTGTGAAGAGCGGTGTTCCAACAAGTCTTGGCATTGTCAGTATGGTTTGTTTTGCCATGATAATGGATCACTGCCAGATGATATACATCCTTGCTGAAGGAGTAAGCAGGGTTTTCGGCTCCCTTTATCCTTTGATTTCGCCCTGGATCGGACTACTGGGCGCTTTTATGACAGGAAGCAATACCAACTCCAATGTTGTATTCGGCGTCCTTCAGCAGGAAACAGCCCAAATGGCTGGGCTCAGCACGGCCCTGATTCTTGCTGCCCAGACGACCGGTGGAGCCCTTGGAAGCATGATTGCTCCGGCAAAAATATTGGTGGGCTGTTCCACTGTCGGCCTGTCAGGCAAAGAAGGGCCGGTTTTAAAGATCACTCTGCGTTACGGGCTCGTTCTTACCGGTATTATTGGCATTATTACCATACTGGCATCTTTAATCGGTTAGAGGCAAATAACAGATATGCTAAAAAGGTCAAGCAATAGTCTGACCGGCAACCTGCAGGCTGTATCAAAAACCAAATTTCATGAGCAGATAGTCGACCAGGTACAGGCTCTAATTGAAAAAGGACGGCTGAAGCATGGAGACCAGCTTCCACCGGAAAGAGAACTTGCAGGTATTTTTAAGGTTTCCCGCCATTCTGTGCGGGAGGCAATTCGAGTGCTGGAACAAAAAAAAATTTTAAAAAGCAGGCCCGGCAGCGGAACCTTCGTTATTTTAGAAGACGAATCGTTTGTTGCTAAATCGCTGTCCAAAGCCATACTCCGGGAAAAAAACACCCTTGCTGAAATATTTCAATTCAGAGAATTGCTTGAACCGCAGATCGCCGGGCTTGCAGCCCGAAATGCCAGCAAAAAAGATATTATGGTTCTGGGAAACCTGCTTGAACAGCAACAAAAGGCGCCGGATAACAGCATGGTATCAAAAGAGCTCGATGAAAAATTTCATCTTGCCCTGGCCGGGGCTACCGGCAACTCTGTTCTTATGCAGGTGGAAGCGCTTTTTGGTCACATTTTGCTGAAAAGTCGACATGAGAATCTCCAGAGTCCGCATCGAAATAAGCTGTCTGTCAAAGGACATAAAAAAATATTAAAGGCAATTAAAGATGGGGATTCAAAGGCTGCTAACCAATTGATGGCAGGCCATCTGCAGGCAATTCGGGAACTTGTAATATCAACAAATACTCATAAAAAAAATAGGTGAAGTTAATATGGCAACAGAAATCAAGAGGAGCATGAACCCATCTGCCGAAAACAACCACGTGGTTATCGGGGCTCAAAGCAATGATCATTCTGCACATCTGGTTGAGATCTCCCC
>JAIVWA010000208.1:0-7581 GCA_049190255.1 Gammaproteobacteria bacterium
ACGCAACCCGTAACTCGTACCCCGCAACCCGCAACCCGTAACCCGTAACCCGCAACTCGTACCCCGCAACCTCTCACTGTTTGTATCCGATTGCCCGCAGCAGGTCTTTGCGAGTTTTAATATCATCATCGGTTTCAATACCTTTGGATGAAAATCCGTCAATGACACCGAGGATGCCCCGTCCCAGATCCGTTTCAGCAATGATAACTTCCACCGGATTGGCGGTGGCACAAAAAATGCGGCATACCTCAGGTACATTTTTGATCGCGTTTAAAACATTCACCGGATACATGTCTTTCATGAAAATAATAAAACTGTGGCCGGCAGAAAGGGCCCAGGCATTATTTTTGGCCAGCTCGCGCATTTCATCGTCTGTGCCGGTGTGCCTTACCAGGCATACATCCGAGGCTTCACAGAAGGCTAACCCGAATTTAGCCATGGGTACCGTTGACACCATGGCTTCATAGATATCTTCTACGGTTTTTATAAAGTGAGACTGACCCAGTATCATATTCATATTATCCGGATTTTCGATGGCGACGGTTTTAATCTCCATGGGAACCCTCCTTTCGAAAAAAATGGCTTATATTAAAAAAAAGACTTGATTTGTTGTTTTTGGCCTGCTAAATGGCAAAACTTATAGTGCCCATACTCTCTGAGCCCGAATTGAAAAGTGGCAATGCACGCATGGGCATTTTGCGTAAGCCTGAGCCGTACCTAGCTTGTTGTGCGAGTTAATGTAGCCTCCCACTGCTGCGGCTCAGGCTTTTTTATGCCCAAAATTGCCTGGTTACTTGGCTCTTAAGTAGATAGTTTCGCAAATACAGTGCCGTATATTATAATAAAGAGATATATTGTCCAACTTTTTGTTCTCACCACAGAGGCACAGAGAGCACAGAGATTTAAATCTTTTGTTTTGCCCATCGTCGCGTCTCCCGATGGGCAACACAAAGTAGTGTCTCTGTGTCCTCCGTGTCTCTGTGGTGAAAAAGAATACTGTTAATACGTCACCGTAATAACGAATAGCAGCACTTCGTTTCGAGATCGATTCAGTTTGGGGAAGGCTTTTTCTCTTACCCACCAATGGAATGCATTTGGCCGCATACCCGTGACGGATCTTGTACGGATAGATTGTGGTCGGATGGCTTATGGCGCACGGCTTTAAAAAATATCTCGGCCAGTTCCTTGTCGGAGCATCCGCTTCGCAGAGGACCTCTAACATCCTCATGCCGGTCGGACAAAAGGCACGGCCTGAGCTGGCCGCGTGCAGTTAACCTGAGGCGGTTGCATCTGTCACAGAAATGATGACTCAAGGCATGGATGAATCCGATTTCTCCCAAAGCACCTTCAAACCGGTAGCGCTGGGCCGGACCATCACTGGCCGAGTTGCGAACCGGTATGAGGTTGCCGAGAACGCTGATGCGTTTCTTAATTTCAGGAGCGAGCAGAAGCGGGCCGTTACCCATTTGTGATTCACCAATGGGCATGTATTCAATGAAACGGATATGAAACGGATAATCAAACGATAACTGCGCCATATCGATTAACTCATCGTCATTCACGCCATTCAGGGCCACAATGTTTAATTTAATGGGATGAAATCCCATTTCCCGGGCCCCTTGGATGCCCTGCCAAACCTTATCGAAAAAATCCATTCCGGCAATTTTTTTAAATTTTTCGCGTTTGAGCGTATCCAGACTGATATTTAGTCGCTTAATACCGGCAGATTTAATTTTTTCCAGGTTATCTTTTAAAACCACCGCGTTGGTGGTAAGAGATAGATCGGAAATCCCTGCCATACGGCTCAATTCAGTCAGGAAACCGTAGACGCCCTTTCTGACCAGAGGCTCTCCGCCGGTTACCCGGATTTTGGATATCCCCAGTGTTAGCCCGACCCGCACGAATCTCAGAATTTCTTCATAGGTTAATATTTCATCGTGCGCGAGTCTTGCAATCTGATCCCGGGGGACACAATAGATGCATTTCAGGTTACATCTGTCGGTAATGGAAATACGCAGATAGTTCAAATGGCGGTTGCAAGGATCGATTAATTTTAAGTCAGCCAATTTCTATGTCCAGATAATGCATTTTGGATTTTAGATTGCGGATTTCGGATATAAAAAACTAAAACCTTACATTCCAAGCACGAAGCCTTTAACCCGTAGCACGCAACTCGAAACACGTAACGCTATCAGGTCCCATCAGTTTTTAATGCCGAACTTTTCACAATACTCGGGAATTTCAATCATCGGCGGTCTTTCAAGCCCGATAATTTTTGATACAGCCGGCTGATACTGGCTGTCGACCAGGTTGTACTGGATGATTTCATCATAAAGATTGTTTTTTAAATCGATTAAACCCGACCTTTTTTGACGATTGATAAACGTTTTTATAATGGCAAAAGACATTCTGCCCAGGGCTTTGGTGTCCTGGTTGCGGTGAATTCGACGGTCAAGATCCACCTGGGCAATCACATCCAGACCCCACTTTTCGTAGATATCCAGAATCATGCTGGTTTCCACACCGTATCCGATGGGAAAGGGTATTTTTTCAAGTATTTCCCGATAACCGGCGTATTCACCCGATAGGGGCTGAAGGATCTGGGTGAGTTCCGGGAAAAAAAGCGAGAACAGCGGCCTGATAACCAGTTCCGTAACGCGCCCCCCGCCGGTGGGCCTGATCTTGTTTTTGCCGATGGATATCGGTCGGTCATAGAATGCTTTGGCATATTTAATGTGGTCGTATAAGAGAAGCGGGCCGATCAACCCATAGCCAAAGCGGTGGTGAATATTTTTAATATCGGCATCAATATAAACAATGATGTCTCCTTTGGTAATGTAAAGGGCTTTCCACAGGTTTTCACCCTTGCCTTTAAATTTTTCAAGATGGGGTAAAATCTCGTTGGCGTCATAAACATCGGCCCCAAAGGATTTTGCAATTTCGACCGTATTATCGGTTGAGCCCGAGTCAATGACCACAATCTCATCCACCAGCGGGTAGCGCGTCATGAGCTCGGATTTCATGATGATGATTTCTTTGGCGATGGTTTTTTCTTCATTCAGGGTCGGCAAACAGAGAGATATTTTGAGGTTCTTTTTTTGCTTTTCCTCAACCAGATGAAAAAGATCCTTGAAGTCCGAATAATGAAAGGTATTTTTTTCCAGCCAGTTATTGTTCATCGCAAACCCCGCTGTCAATTGCCTTTATAACGCCGACCACCTGGGCAATTCCCTTAAACATGGGTTCAATTTCCATCGTGGCTTTATCGGTGTAGTAATGTTCCCCATAGGTGATACCCAGGGTCACCGACGGTATCTTGCGGGAAAGAAAGATGGAAAGGGCCGATTCCGTCGATTTGCTGATCGGTTTAATCCCCAGTGATTTCAGGATTGCGGCCGTGCTTTTTACCAGAGGATGGTTAAATTTCAGCCGGGCAGACTTGAGGTTGCTGATGGTTTTAATATTCAGATCCACTTCGTTTTCATGACCGATTCCGTCGACGATGTCCTTGATGTCATTGTAAATGGATTTTACCATTTTGTAGGAATCGCTGCGAATTTCAAATCCCAGGGTGGCATCATGGGCAATTTTTCCGTGGTTGGCACCGCCTGAGATTTTTCCGACCACCACCCGGGACCGCGGTCTCTGGGGCAGACTCAGCCTCATCATGCCGTTGATGATCTCATTTAAGATCAGGATGGCATTGGGTGTGGCGCTATACATGGCGCCTTTTTCTTCGGGAATATTGCATAAGATTTCCCCCCGGATCATGCCGTCTGAGAAATAGTTCAGACGTCCGAGGTCAACACCTTCGATGCATACGCTTCCCCTGATCGGTGTTGTCCAGGTTTTCAGCAGGTGCCGAACCCCCCGTAAATTGCCTTTGCCGATGGACTGAATAGTACCGGCCAGAACGATATCGGATTCAAAAGTCAGCCCCAGCTCTTTAAAAATAATAGGCAGCGACAGCATGACGCCGACGCCCAGAGAATTGTCCAGAATTCCCGGCCCGGTAATGGTATTTTCTTTGATGGTATAATTAAAAACGATGTCTTTTTCAAAAAATGTATCCAGATGGGCCACAACAAAGATCGGCGGCTTATCAGAGGAGGTTCCCCGAATGATGCCGATGGGATTGCGATAACCGTCGGTGGTCACTTCATCGACCCCAAACTCAGCCATTCGTTCCATAAAGAGGCTTCCGCGTCTCTTTTCTTTGAAGGTGGGCGCCGGGGTCTGTCCGATTAAAACAATGTTGGTGATGATAATGTCTTTGAGGGCTTTTATTTCGTCGACCAGGGTCGGCAGATTTTCGAGGAATTTATCCATAATGGTTCTTTGAGTTCTTACCTGCTGCTTTATTCTTGCGAAAACGACTTAATTTATAGCAGAATATGCACAAAGGTCAATAATTCTTTAATTTTATGAGTTTTATTGATACGGTTTGAAAACCGGGAGAGAAAATATTTCATGCAACCGATTGG
Source organism: Gammaproteobacteria bacterium (assembly GCA_049190255.1). Lineage (GTDB taxonomy): Bacteria > Desulfobacterota > Desulfobacteria > Desulfobacterales > JAFDCJ01 > JAFDCJ01. Next base: position 4,485 of record JAIVWA010000208.1, read on the forward strand.
ATCTGAAAGAGTTTACAACACTTCCGACACCTGCTATGTGCTGGCCATAGATCTGGGCAGCGGTGGTCACAAGGTGGCGATCATCGCTGACAGCGGTCAGGTAATCGCCAGTGCGGATGAAAAGATAACCACCTATCTATTGCCTGGAGGGGGAGCCGAGCAAGATCCGGAAGAATGGTGGATCGGTGCCAAGAATGCGGCCAGAAAAGTTATCCGCCAATCCAACGTCCCGGTTAGGAACATTGTTGCCGTGGCTTGTGATTCCCAGTGGTCGGTGGTCGTCCCTGTCGATGAGCACGGCGAACCTCTTATGCGGGCGGTTCATTGGCTTGATCACCGCGGTGGCCCCTATAATCGCAAAATTGCCGCAGGATTTCCGAGTATTCAGGGCTACGGGTTGATGAAGTTGCTCAAATGGATCAAATTGACGGGGTTTGCACCGACTCATTCGGGCGCGGATTCCCTGGGCCATGTGCTTTTTATAAAAAATGAACGGCCGGACATTTATGCCAAAACTTACAAATTTCTGGAGCCAATGGACTATCTGATTTCCCGGCTGACGGGGAAAATAGTCGCCACCCAAAAAACCATGGCACCGTTTATGATAGTGGATAACCGCCAATGGGGCTCATGTGAATACAGTGACGCCTTATTGAATCTTGCCGGGGTGGAAAAGGAAAAATTTCCACTGCTTCTGCCCAACGACGGAATTGTCGGATCCTTGCAGCTTTCGGTGGCTGAAGAATTGGGACTGCATCCATCCACCCGGGTCATCGCCGGCATTAGCGATTCCAATGCCTCTCTTATCGGCTCGGGAGCCGTGCAGGATTATGAATCCATTATATATATCGGCACCTCTCAGTATCTGACCTGTCACCTTCCCTTTAAAAAGACCGATATCGCCAGTTTCATGGCCTCCATTCCCAGCCCGTTTAAATCCAGATACTACCTGTTTGGCGAACAACTGACCGGTGGACAATGCATGGAATTTTACCTCAACAACCTCATTTACTTCGAAGATGAATTTGGTACCGGACCCCGGCCGGAAGATTCCTATGAACGCGTTGATACCATCGTCTCCCAAACACCGGCCGGCAGCGGCGGGGTAATATTTCTACCCTGGCTAAACGGCTCGGGCGTTCCCCAAGAAAATACGACTGCCCGCGGCGGATTTTTTAACCTCTCATTGAAAACCACGCGCAACCACCTGACACGGGCTGTTTTGGAGGGTCTGGCGTTTAACAATCGATGGACAAAAGAAGCGGCCGAAAAATTCATCGGTCGCCCCATTGAACGTTTACGGTTTTCAGGGGGCGGGGCGCTTTCCGGGGTGTTTTGCCAGATTCATGCGGACATTTTAAATGTGCCGATCCATCAGGTGGATGATCCGATCAACACCACCGTGCGGGGAGCCGCCCTGCTGGCCCTGGTTATTCTGGGATATCGCTCGCTCGAAGAATTGCCGGATCTTGTCGGCATCCAGAAGGTCTTTGAGCCGGATGACTCGAAGCGGCAAATTTATGACCACATGTACACCCAATATCGCCAGCTGTTTAAAAAAAACAAGAAAGTGTTTGCGGCTTTGAATGCTTAGAAAAGGAGAAACAAATGTCCGACTCAACAGTTGAAAATCAAAACGCTGATCCTTTCAAACCCTATAAAGGGCGTTTAGAAAGCTATGACCGCCTGCCCGAAAGCGGGCGTGATAAGGATGAAATTTTTGCCGAACTTGCAGCCATGGCTGAAGAGGAGAATGGGAACTGGAACACCGGCCGGGTATCAGGGACCTTTTATCATGCCGGTGAAAAACACCGGGCCTTTCTCAACAAGATTTTTACCCTGTTTTCCCACATGAATACCATTCAGTTCGATCTGTGCCCGAGTATGTTCAAAATGGAAAGCGAAATTATTTCCATGACCGCCAAAATGCTCCATTGCGATGCGGTCAAGGATCATCATCCGGGTGATGAAGTCTGCGGCACTGTCACCTCGGGTGGAACCGAAAGTATTATTATGGCCATGAAGGTATACCGGGATCAGGCTCGCGCCGAAGCCGGTATTAGCGCCCCGGAAGTCATTTTGCCGCGTACCGCCCACCCGGCCTTCCACAAAGCCGGCGAGTATTTCGGAATCAAGATGGTATCGGTCCCGGTAGACCTGCCGGATTTTCGGGTTGACCCGGCGGCTGTCAAAGACCGGATCAATGCGAATACCGTTGCCATCGTGGGCAGTGCCGGAAATTATCCTTACGGCCTCATCGACCCGCTGGACAAGCTTTCCGACATCGCGCAAACCCACGGCCTTGGCCTGCATGTAGACGGCTGCCTGGGTGGGTTTATCCTGCCCTGGATTGAAAGGCTGGGCTATGACATCCCCGTCTTCGATTTTCGCCTGCCGGGCGTAACCTCCATGTCCGCAGATACGCACAAATACGGCTATGCGCTGAAGGGGACCTCGGTCGTTCTGTATCGCAACAACAGCCTGAGACGCTATCAGTACTTTAACGTTCCGGATTGGCCGGGCGGGATGTACGGCTCGCCCACGGCGGCCGGAAGCCGGTCGGGAGGATTGACCGCCGCCACCTGGGCTGCCATGATGTATCTCGGAGAGGAAGGGTACACCCGGGCGGCCGCGGCCATCATGAAGGTGGCCGACCGGATAAAAAAGGGGGTCGAAGAGACGCCGGAATTAACGCTTATCGGCAATCCCACCTTTGTCATCAGCTTCCGTTCGGATGATGTGGATGTATTCCATGTCAATGATTTTATGAAAGATAGAGGCTGGAGATTCAATGTCCTGCAATTGCCGCCGGCATTGCACTTTTGCGTGACCATGCCCCAGACCGAGGTAGCCGATATTGCCGAACGGTTTGTCGACGATCTGCGGGCCGGTGTTGCCTATGCCAAGTCAAAGGCCGGGACCACCGCCCAAACGACTGCTTTGTACGGCCTGGCGGGTTCGCTGGAAGGCAACCAGCAGGTCACCGAGCTCGTGTTCGGTCTTTTTGATCATCTGTATGCGGTCTGAGGTTTAGTATCGTTGTCGGCCGGCGGATTTTGGCTAATATGGCCAGAACTTTTTGTGTAATAATCAAGTT
>JAIVWA010000209.1:0-7574 GCA_049190255.1 Gammaproteobacteria bacterium
CACGGAGATGGGCAAATTACTTGGCATCTCTGCCAGGGTGCTGCTACGGCAGAATAATTATCTGATTGATTGGGATGCCCGCGTTGCTCGTATAAGTGGTGCACTGGACCCACGCACCAGAACTGTAGGCGTCATCATCGAAGTTGACCAACCTTATGAGCGAGTTCAGCCGGGCAAACGACCGCCACTGGTGAAAGGGCTGTTTGTTGATGTGGAGCTATACGGTCGCCCACATGTCAACAGTATTGTGATTCCGCTGAGTGCCTTACACGATCAGGAGGTTTATGTCGTCAATGCTGAAAATCGTCTGGAGCGGCGCAACATCACTACGGGTATCAGTGGCTCAGACTACGTGGTTGTAAAAGATGGCCTGAAGTCTGGAGAGCAGATTGTGCTCTCTTATCTGGCGCCTGCAATTGACGGCATGTTGCTAAAAACTGTCGATGATACACAGGCATTGAATCAGCTGCTTTCATCGGTTAGTGGAAGTATCAAACCATGATTCGTTTTTTTGCTGCCCATCCTACAGCGCCAAATCTTTTGATGTTGTTTCTCTTAGTGCTTGGTATTTTAGCCTTGCCGACACTGGAGCGTGAAACATTCCCTGAATTTGCCCCCCAGGAGCTTCAAATCACTGTGCCTTACCCCGGCGCCAGTCCCGAGGATATTGAGCTGGCAATCTGCCAACGTCTTGAAGATGTAATCGACGGGGTCAATGATGTCGATGAAATCAGGTGCCAGGCACTGGAAAACACCGCCACTGTGACTGTCAAGATGACAGAAGACGGGAATTTTGCCCAGTTCATGGATGATATCAAAAGCGAAGTTGATGCCATCAATGATTTCCCGGATCAGGTAGAGACGCCGATAATCAAGCAACTGGGGCGCACAGACCATGTTGTCTCCCTTGCCGTGACAGGGCCAATGACAACATCGGATCTGAGGACCTATGCCGATCAGATAAAGAACCGGTTGCAGCGATTGCCGCTGGTGTCACAGGTCACTCTAAATGGATTTTCCGAGCATCAATTACAGGTCAGAATTGCCGCTGAGGTGTTGCAGCGTCATGGTCTCAGTATTAGTGATATCTCCAATGCGATTGCTCGACAGAGCGTTGATCTGCCTCTTGGCTCGATTGAAACGGAACAGCGCAATTATCTGATTCGTTTTATGGATCAGCGCCGAACCACGGAAGATTTGAAACAGCTTGTGATTATGGGCGCCCGTGCAAGCGGAGGCGAGATTCGTCTCGGAGATATAGCCACCATCAAAGACAGTTTTGAACTGGATGAAGAGAAAATCCTGTTTAATGGACACCGTGCGGCCCTGCTGCAGGTCAATAAAAACAAGACCGAAGATACCCTGCGGGTTTTTGATGCGGTAAAGGCCTTTGTTGAGCAGGAAAAACAACTGGCGCCACCTGATGTCAAGATTGCATTGACCAATGATAACTCAAGCGTTGTGCGTGCCCGTCTGAAAATACTGGTGTCTAATGGCCTGCAAGGGCTTGTACTGGTATTCATCGTGATGTGGCTGTTTTTTAGATTCCGCTTCGCCTTCTGGGTTGCCATGGGATTGCCGGTCTCTTTTCTGGGCGGTCTTTTCATCATGTCGCTGATGGGGCAGTCCATCAATATGATCAGTATGGTGGCGTTGTTGATTTCCCTTGGATTGCTGATGGATGATGCCATTGTCATATCTGAAAATATAGCAACCCATCTGAAACGTGGCAAATCCGCATTACGGGCAGCAATTGATGGAACCAAACAGGTGATGCCGGGTGTACTTTCATCTTTTCTGACATCCGTCGCCGTGTTTGCGCCACTTGCCTTCCTTAGCGGCAATATGGGCAAGGTCTTACAAGTCATCCCTGTCGTTCTGATCACCGTGCTGGCAATCAGTCTGATTGAGGCATTTCTCATACTTCCCAATCATCTGGCCCATGCACTTAGGGACGAGGATAACGACAACCTGTCAGGGTTTCGCCGTCGTTTTGATGATGGCATTGAGTGGCTTCGCCATGAAGCGCTTGGGCGTGTTGTCGATGCTGTTATTCAGTGGAGATATCTTTTTCTTGGTATAATCATTGCGGTATTTCTTGCGTCTGCAGGAATGCTGGCCGGTGGCCATCTAAAAAGGGTGCCATTTCCGGATATAGATGGAGATTCCATTGAGGCCCGTCTGCTGCTGCCACAGGGAACACCCTTGTGGCACACTGAAGCGGTGGTTGATGAGATCATCACCGCATTAAAACGCGTTGATAATTATTTCACGCCCTTACAGCCTCAACAAAAACATCTAATCAAGGATGTTACCATTCAATACAATAAGAATCTTGATGCCAATGAGGCGGGAACCCATGTGGCAACCATCAGTGTTGATTTACTGTCTTCTGAAGAGCGGATGGGTCGCACCGATGATTTCCTGCAACGCTGGCGCAGTGAGATTGGCTCACTGCCGGATATCATCAGTCTAAACTTTAAGGAGCCTCGGGCAGGCGTGGCTGGTTTGGCAATTGAAATACGGTTGCAGGGAGATGATCTGAGACAGCTGAAGCAGGCCTCACTGGAGTTGCAGGAATGGCTGCAGCAGTACCAGGGCGTGATTAACTTGTCAGACGACCTGCGCCCGGGCAAGCCGGAGATCCGATTGCATCTGAAAGAGGGCTCTCTTGCTTTCGGCGTGGATGCAGCAACCCTGGCGACACAATTACGTGCGGCCTTCTTTTATGTGACTGCTGATGAGGTGCAATCTGCTAAAGAATCCTATGAAATCAGTGTGGCACTTAACGACATCAGTCGCAACACACTAAGTGATTTGCTTAATTTTCACATCGTTACTTCAGCAGGCCATCAGGTGCCCCTTAGTACGGTGGCCAACATTGAAATGGATCAGGGATATTCCCGGATACAGCGAATTCAGGGGATCAGGACTGTAACCATCACCGGTGATGTGGACACAGAAATAGGTAATGCAGACCAGATACTCGCTGCCACCAGTCAGCTTTTTTTGCCCGGATTACAGGATAGATTTCCAGATATCAAAATTGGGCTGGAGGGACAGGCAGCAGAGTCAGGTAAAACAGTCTTCTCAATGGCCCGCGGTCTTATTATTGGCCTGATGGGCATCTTCATTCTGTTGAGCTTTCAGTTCCGCAGCTATATTGAACCTGTGGCTGTGATGGTGACCATTCCACTGACAATGATTGGTGTCATCTGGGGCCATGTTTTAATGGGTCTTGAGATATCAATGCCAAGTATCATGGGCGCAGTCTCTCTGGCAGGAATTGTTGTTAATGACTCGATTCTGCTGGTGGAATTTCTGAAACTGCGCGTCCGGGAAGGATACTCGATCCCCGAGGCCGCAAAAATGGCCAGCCGCGAACGTTTCCGCGCTATCCTGCTGACCTCCCTGACGACCATTGTCGGTTTGACTCCATTGTTATTAGAAAAGAGTTTACAGGCCCAGATTCTTACCCCACTGGCAGTAAGCATTGTCTTTGGCCTGCTGGCAGCAACAGTGCTTGAGTTGTTGGTTGTGCCGGCAATCTTCAGCGTCTTTAGTGATTTTGGCTGGATATCGGCAGACAAGGAGAGACGTCTCGAAGAGCCTGAATATCAGAATGTCAGCATCCCTATCAGAACTAAAGATCCTGGCCCTTGACTGCCAGGCAACCGGCGCCAACCCGCAGAAAGGCCACCTCCTCGAATTGGGCTGGATGTCAGCATGCGCATCACTTCTAGATAAATCATCAGCATCCGGCGTACAGGCTTACCTGAACCGTTTGCCCAGGGACGAAAAAATTCCTCCGGCGGTCTCACGCATCACCGGGATATCAGATGATTCTCTGAGGGCCGCAACAACACCAAAAATCATCTGGCAGCATCTGGTGGCAGCAGTTAAGGCGGTTATTTCTGAAAATCAATTGGCAGTCTGTCCGACAGTGATCCACTTTGCCCGCTTTGTCGACCACTCCTTTTATCAACGATGAGATTCGAAAAAAAGCAGGAGGCTTTCTACAAGTTCGGCCATAAAGCGGTAATCCAATTTTTCCATTGTATCGGCGGAGGTGTGGTAGTGGGGATTGCGGAAAAAGGCCGAATCCGTGACCATGACGGCTTTATAGCCCTGGTCCCAGAAAGAGGCGTGGTCACTGAGTCTGACCGAGGGAAGAATCCAGCCGTTGAACGGAACCGTTAATTTGACCACCGGCAGTTCGATGTTTTTCTGAAATTCGGTTATCAATGCTTTGCTAAATCCGCCGGATTTAAAGTTTCCGACAATGCCGATAAAATTGCCTGCTTTGGGATAACCAAAAAATCCCAGGGGAAAAGGGTAATTCTGGCACCCCGGCTCATAACAGGCATAGCCGACCATTTCCAGACAAATCATGCCGTCGATCTTTTCTTTTTCCTTTTTCGCCTTTTTGGCGTAAACCCGGCTGCCCATAAACCGGGTTCGGTATGCCGGCGGCTCTTCCAGGGCAAAGGACACAAATTTTACGCTCAGATCAGGCTTTTCCCGATCGAACAATTCTTTCAAATTTCTGGCGGTCTCCAACTGGACAGCAACAGCACTGGCATTGTCGTCGGCGCCAACTGTGCCGGCCACCGAGTCATAGTGGGCTCCCAGCAGGTATCGACGGGCCGGGTTGGGGCCGGATGAAATTTCAGCGATCACATTGGCGACCTCAAATCCCCTGTAGTCGTATGGTTCGCTCCATGCCTGCAGTCCGATGCCTTGATAAAAAGATTGGATATATTCGGCAGTTTTATTTATATTTTTAGGGAAGCGCACGCTTCGCTCTCCGATTGTTACTGTCAGGGTTTTAAGGTGCGCTTTGAGTCGTTCGCTTGTCTCCTGTATATCTATCATGGAATTCCTCTTGTCATCGCCCGGTTTAGCTGCCTGGGAATTATAGATTGGGACAACACTAATACAAACTGTATATAAAATGATGAGGTATTTCATTTTATTAAAGCCGAAAGGGGCCGGCACGGTGGCCGAAATTGTAATGACATATTACCTGGATTTTGCACGAGTCGGAGGCTTTCATATGCAAGGCACTTAAGGGCGAGGCCATAGTGCACTATGCCGAGCCCTTAATAACGAAGCAGATGGAAGCCTCCGGCTCGCCCGCAGGGTGAAAATTAATGAGATAAAATCGACCATCTTCCTTGTTACTTATTAGGTATTTGGCTTTACGGCTCTAATTCTCTCACCCTGCTGTTATTTAATATTATTCTAACTTCTCATTAATTTTCATGCAAGATTCAGGTAGAAAATAGATTGCATACCTGCGCGGGTTCCTATAAATCATTTCAGTACCAACCCACAAATCAAACGATATGCCGGTTAAAGCATAATTTTTCACTGGAGAATGATTTTGCTGAATTATAACGATTTATACCGCGGACGATTGACAAGAATATTGAAAGCAGTAGCGCTTGAAAAGCCCGATCGCACACCGGTGGTTTTAGAATATTCCGGATTTGCGGCTTATGTGACCAACACTCAAATGGCTGAGTTTCTCAGCTCTCCCACCAAAAACCTTGATACCATGATCCAGGCTTTTGGCATGGTCGGCGACGGTGATGCCGTCAACTACGGATCGTTCTGGCCCTATGGCCTGTGCTATGACTACCTGTCAAAGGTCAGTGTGCCGGGCGTTGACCTGCCCGAAGACGAAATGTGGCAGGTCGTGGAAACCGAACTGATGACGCGGGATGACTATGACCTCATTTTGAATCTGGGATGGCCGGATTATTTCAAGCGCTTTATGGCGGAAAGAATTCTTCATGACGTGCCCGGAGAATATTTGCCGCCCCGGAGGAAATCACCGGATGCCCAAAAAGCATGGCGCAAAGTCGGTGTACCGGTTTTAAGCGGCGGCGATGTGACCACCCCTTACGAATTGCTTTGCGGGTCTCGCTCGTTGATGGAATTTTCCATGGATTTATTCGATATCCCCGAAAAGGTGATTGCCGCCATGGAAGCCATCGTGCCGCACCTGGCCGGCAACGGTATCCGGCGTGCCAAACAACGCGGCTACCCGCTGGTCTGGGTCGGAGGCTGGCGAACAGCCCCCTGCATGTTGTCTCCCGAGATGTGGCGACGCTTCGCCTGGCCCTATTTCAGCAGGCTGGTTTGTGAGGTGGTGGACGCCGGCTTAATTGCCTTGCTCCATCTCGATTCAGACTGGACCCGTGAGCTTGAATGCTTCAAGGAATTACCAAGGGGCAGGTGCATCATGGCCCTTGATGGTGAAACCGATATATTCAAAGCCAAGGAAGTTCTGGGTGATCACATGTGTATTATGGGAGACGTGCCGGCATCCATGTTGTTTTTAGACACACCGGAAAATGTCTATGCCTATTGTACCCGGCTGATCCGGGGACTTGGCCCGGAGGGTTTTATTCTGCAGTCCGGCTGCGACATACCGGCCAACGCCAAACTGGAGAATGTGCAGGCGATGGTCGCCGCCGCTACCGGGGGCTGAAATGGCCCTTTTCCCGAATAGTCAGCCTTGTATGGTGAGAAAGAGAAAAAAATAATCCGGTTATCTGGAAAGAACAAGTTGTATTGGTTGTGGGAGCGGCTTTTCCTTTTTAAAACCGGATCCATCCTGGTGCGGGCTGCACCCACCTGACCGCACTGCCGTCATAAAACCATTTGTCGGGAAAACCGCGACGACTGATGAAGACCGGATTGTCCGACCACTTTAATATTTGGTTATAGGCATCGTGAAGTTTTCTAAAGCCGGCCGCATCACCGCCCAGGTCCGGATGGTGCCGCATGGCCTGTTTGCGGTAAGCGGACTTTATTTTTCGTTGAAGTCCCGGTGAATTCAGATCGGATTTATTAAGCTTTAAAAACATTAATGATTTTTTGAGCTTGGCCGGCTCCTTTACCGCAACCGGTTTGATGGGTACCGAATCTGCATTTTTACTTTTTGCTTTTTCGAGTATAAAGCTCGTCGCGCGGTAGCGTTTATTGGTGCGATTTCTTTCCGCCCACCAGGCATTGCCTAAAATATTGGACATGGTACAAAAATCATCGACCGGTTTGCGGCCGGGAGTCCGCGGAAAAATATAACTGAACAGTTCCGCCGAACCATAGGGTAAGACATCTAAAATAATAATGGTTTCGGTAAAATAAAAGGTAGCATATCTTGTGTTCAATGCTCTCAGCAATCCCGTTCTGAGGTTTAAATTATGACGCAGCCGCTGCCGGCATTCGACGGAGCAGTATTTTCGGCGGCCCATATTCTCAGATGTTCCACAGGATAAACAGCGGTATTGGGGGCCACCTTTCGAAGATGCTGTTTTATTTTTATTATTATCCATTGAAACACAGAAAATAGGGTTCAGAGTTCACCATTCAGATCTGACAAGAATCCCAACCTCTTGTATGAAACTTGTGGAATGACGAATGACGAATGACGATTGACGAATTGTGGATGTCGCTTCGCTCTGCTTTTTTTAACAAATAAAATAGACCGTTCGACACAAAAGCTCACGACAAGCAGAATTCCTTACTTCGACATTCATTATTCGACCTGCCCGCAATGCCTT
>JAIVWA010000210.1:0-7529 GCA_049190255.1 Gammaproteobacteria bacterium
TTCGGCGGACGGCCGACCTGCAATGCCTTGTCAAAGTCCGCTGCTTTGACGGCGCTTATTCCAGCCATGGTGTTACCTCCTTTTGTGTCTGGAACCCAATTGAGTTTAAAATAATTATGAGTTCACGTTAATAGTTATTGGTTAATGGCTTAAGAGGAATATAATCCAAAGTCAGCTGTCATTATCAGAAAAAACCTGATTGGATCGCACCTCTTCGATGACCTGAAGGATTTCCTGTTTAAAAGGCTGTGGCGCATACAATTTGCCCCATCCTTTTTGAACCTGGAATAAACCATCGTATGCCGTGTCATGATAGGAGCGAACTCTGTGAGGGATGTCCCGTTGGTCCAGTATGGAACCAATCAATTGCGCCTCGATGGCATTTTCTAAAATGATAATCTTTATAAATTGTGATTCACGATTGTGTGGCATAAATTTTGGAAACGGAATGGTCGTTGATTCTGGTGTTGAAATGAAAAACTAAGCATAAATATCGATTAGTAAACCAACCTGATTAATTTCCGATGACTTAATTCGGCGACTGGAAGTATAGATTGGCTCCTGACCGCCGGATTGAGGGGCAAATTTGGGAGAATGAGGCGGGGGCATCAGGACATACCGCTGGGCCGCTGAGGAGCCTTCAGGCGGAACAGAGCGTGGTTCCCTCGGTGGAAAGGGTGATACCTGTCGGGGCCCTTGATTATAAGGAACCAGCTGATTGTTGGAAGAGATTTCCATATGGATACACTATGGCCTTTTAAAGCTGCCGTCAAGGAACAATGGCAGCATATCAATTTGCCCCTGGATTTTCAACCTTTCTTTATTATGAAAATTGGACCCGGGTCTGATTGAGGAATTAAAGGATTGAGGAATTTAGGAATTGAATGAATTCTATCTATTTTAATTGATTGATTTTATCCTTTAATCCCCATTATTCCATCATTGGAGGTGGCTTGTGGAGAAGATGTCCATAAAAAATGGAATAATTTCACAAGGTTGTAGGCATACCGATCCGGTAAGTTATTGTTTTTTCTCTTCCTTCAACTCGACATTTTTTTGTGTGACCTGATTATTGTAAGCTTCAACCTGGGCCTGGTATGCCTTTCCCTTTTGGGCGTAGGCCTCGGCTCTTTTGTTCAGATTTCCAACTTTTATGTTGTATTTTTCGATTTCTTTCTGAGTTTTAACCTTTTTTTTCTCCTTGGCAAGTTGTCCTTTTTCTTTAACCAGGGCGCGATATTCTTTGTCAATTTCTTGCTTCATTTTTTCCAGCTTTTTGCGTGTCACCTCCAACATATCTTCGGCTTCAGCATCTTCCGGGGCAGTTGATGCGTCTACTTCTTCCTCTTCCTGTTGCAGCGCAACATCTTGCTCATCTGTTTGCTGTTGCGTTTGTTCTTCTGTCTCCGCATCTACTTCTTCATCGCTGAATTCGTCCGTTTCGTCCTGATCTTCATCTTCATCGGCGAATTCATTTTCTTCCCCCTCTGATTCTGATTCATCTGCAAATTCCCCCTCGTCTTCTTCTACCTGATCGGATCCTGGATCTTGCTCCGGTTCTTGTTCTGTGGCCGCTACTTCTTCCGTGTCATTTTCATATTCAGTAGTTGAACTGACGGTTTGCCGCTGCTCTGCCGGTACCTGGTTTAAATCATCGGTATACCGGATATTACCCTCGTCATCCGTATATTTATATATTTGTGCTGAAGCTGAAAAAGCAAACAGGACAATGAGCAGGCATATAAAAAATTTAATAAAATTCACGAATTAACCCTCCTCACAGAAATTCTAAATTTTCAAGCGCGCGGATTCTGTCTGGTGATGTTTTAGACTCAAAGAAAAAATAGTCAGAATCAGAAATTTTAATTAACCTATTAAAATTTATCATATGCTGAGTGGTAATGCAAATTTTACCCTTAATATTTTAATATTATTTTTTTGTTTTTAGTGACAATATTTGGTTCATGGACATGCCCCTGACACCAAAAAGTCGGAACAAATCCGGGACGTTGAATTAGGGTTTGACAATCTTCATACGTGGTGTAAACTAGTTAACGAATAACAGATAACTCCCAATTGGTTTTCAACTCAATTGGGGTATAAGAAAACCTTGAACGGTGAACTTTTAACCTCCGAACCAGAGCGGATCTTATGAAATTTAAATATGCCATTATTTTGCTAAGTGCGGTGCTCTTTATCTGGGCCTGTGCACCCAAACCTGTTATTAGGCCTGCACCCGATCAGGTGACCAGCGAAGATGAGTTCTTCTCCAGAGCCGAACAATTATATGAGTCCGAATCTTATGATGAGGCCTTGGCGCTTTACGATGAGTATTTCAGGCGGTTTCCGGATAAACCGCTGGCAGCGGCTGCGCTTATGAAAATCGGAATTATCCGGGCTTTAAAAGAGAACTACGAGGAAGCCCGCAGTGCTTTCCGAAACATCATATCGGCCTATCCCACCAGTCCCTTTGTCCCCGATGCCATGGTTGAGGAGTTGCGCACCTACTATCAGCAGGGACGTTACCAGGATGTGATCGAACTGGCCCCGGTCATGCTGAAAACGATTGATTCCTGGCCGCATATTTTCAGAGTTTACGCTCTGATCGGAGATGTCTATATGACACAGGGCGCTCCTATCGACGCGCTCGATTATTACGCCCGCGCCTGGGAATTCGCAAGCGGCCCGGAAGTGGAAGCCATTGCCGAAAAATTCAAGGAAGCAATCGCTCAACTTGATTCGGCCGATGTTGCTATTCTTATCCAGCATCCGGATGAAAGTCTGCCCATGGACTATCTGCTGTTTCAGTTAGGTTTGAATTACGCCCTGGAGGAAAAATATGGCGATGCCTTAATGATCCTAAACCAATTTATCGAAAAATATCCGGCCCATGAAAATAGGATTTTGGCCGAAAGCTTGATTGACGAAATTAAAAAGAATGCTTTTTTCAAACGCTATACGATCGGGTGTCTGCTGCCGTTGAGCGGACCCTATCGAGCTTTTGGACAGCGCGCATTGCAAGGCCTTGAACTTGCCCAGGCGCAATTCAGTTCCCAAAGCAGCAACCCGCCGCTCAATATTATTATCAAGGATACCGGGGCCGACCCGGATAAAACAATCACAGCGCTGGAGGAATTATATCGCGATCAGGTGGCTGCCATTATCGGGCCCATTGTCACATCGGAAATTGCCGCCCGTGAAGCTCAGCAAATGGGGATCCCAATTATAACGCTCACTCAGAAAGACAATATTCCTGAAATCGGTGACAAGGTATTTAGAAATTTTATTACACCTAAAATGCAGGTGCAGACCCTTACCTCATTTACCGTTGAATCACTGGGATTGTATCGCTTTGCCATCCTTTATCCGGATGAAACCTATGGTACTACATTTATGAATCTCTTCTGGGACCAGCTTTTAGACTCAGGTGGGCAGGTTGTCGCTGTGGAATCCTACAAGCCCGACCAGACGGATTTTTCAGATTCTATAAAAAAACTGGTGGGGCTCTTTTATGAGATACCGGAAGACCTTCAACCCGTAGAAGAAGAGTTGCCTGACGATCAGAAACCCGAAGATGCGGAGACCTCAGGGCAAGAGGAGGACCAGACCCAGGTTGCCGGCGCCAGGGGCGGGGCAAAGGAAGATGAGCCGGAGCCGATCGTCGATTTCGATGCCATTTTTATTCCCGATTCACCTGGAAAAGCAGGACAGATCGTACCCCAGCTGGCCTATCATGATATTAAAGATGTCTATATCCTCGGTACCAATCTCTGGCATTCCGATTCTTTGATAAAAATTGCCCAGCAATACGTCCAGGGTGCCGTAATGCCGGATGGGTTTTTTGCCGCCAGCCCCTCTCCCCGGGTTCAAAAATTTGTCAAGGATTTCGAAGAAACCTACCAGGAAACCCCCGACTTTATTGAGGCCATCGTGTATGACACGGCCATGATACTCTTCAATGTTGTCAGCCGGGAGCAAATTCGATACCGGAGTGAAATAAGAGATGAGTTGTTAAATTTGGATGCTTTTCCAGGTGTTACCGGGCTTACCCGTTTTGATGAAAACGGGGATGCGCAGAAAAAACTGTATTTGCTGCGGGTTAAAGGCAAGAAGTTTGTTGAACTGGAATAAACTGGTTTCAAAACCTTCATTACCTGCCCGACGGCTGCGTTGCTCGTTGTCGAAACATGCTCACGTTGAAACAGGTTGCCCGTTGAGCCCGTTGGCCCGTTTGCCGGTCAAATCGGAAAAGATGCATTTTTAACGGGCTAACCGGTAACGGGCAAACCGGCCAAACCTCATTTTTGTGCGAGGCCCGTGAACGCCTGTGCGCCTTTGGCGCATAACACCAAACACCAAATACCAGCTTACCCGTTTTTCAATGAGCCCTGGCCGGTGGCCTCGAGGGCACTGCGCCACAAACTGCCTTTCGGGTCCACATTTTTTCGTTGGTTGGCGATCACTTTCATTGGTACATGGACAAACTGGTTGTTCCAATGGCCGATCAGCATACCCGTTTTGCCGGCCATTCCGGCATGGACGCTGTTTCGTCCCAAAAAATTGCAAAATACGCGATCGTTGGCATTGGCCGGGAGACTGCGGATCATGTAGCTGGGATCGATATATTTGATGGAAACATCAATTCCTTTGTCTGCAAAGTAAGATGCGATGGCATCTTTGAAGTATAACCCGATATCCTTGAGTTTGATGTTTCCGGAGGCATCCTGTTCACTCTTTTCATCCTCAAAAAACTTCTGACCTGCGCCTTCGGCAACGACCATCACCGCATGTTTTCTTTCCGCCAGGCGTTTTTCAAGCGCACTCAACAAACCCCGAGGCCCTTCAAGATCGAAATCGATTTCCGGAATGAGCACAAAGTTGACATCCTGCTGAGCCAGAACGGCTGTTGCGGCAATGAACCCGGAATGCCTGCCCATGAGTTTGATCAGCCCGATACCGTTGGGATACCCTTCGGCTTCATTGTTGGCGCTGATAATTGCCCTGGTGGCCACGTCAACTGCCGTGTCAAAGCCAAATGAACGGGAAACCATGTAAATATCATTGTCGATGGTTTTGGGGACTCCGACCACGCCGATCTTCAGTCCTCGCTCGAAGATCGTATCGGCAATTCGTCCTGCCGCTGTCAGGGTTCCATCACCGCCTATCATAAACAACAGTCCGATGTTCATCCTTTCCAGGCTGTCGATAATTTCATCGATATCCTGGGGACCTCTGCTTGAACCCAGAACCGTTCCTCCCCGATCATGAATATTGACGACGGCCTCAGGTGTCAGATCAACCAGATCGTGACCGTATTTGGCAATAAATCCCTGCAGGCCGTAGCGAATGCCGAAAATATTCTGAACGCCGTAAGCGTAGTGCAGTTCAAGCACAATCGAGCGAATAATATCGTTTATTCCCGGACATAATCCCCCGCATGTCACCAGGGCGCACTTTAATTTACTCGGATCAAAATATATCCGGCGCCTGGGACCTGCCAGTTCAAAACAGGGCAGGGCTTGTTTTTCTTTGACCATCTGGCTGATCCGGGACTGGTCTACTTCAATGATAATCCGGCTTTCATCTGAAACAAAACTAATGCATCCCGTTTCATCGGCTCTTTTTTGAACCGGTGAGCGCAAAGTGGCTTTACCAAGGGTGGAAATTTCGGTAATCAGTTCGTCGATGTGCATGAAGACCCCTCAATCAATTGATTAATGATAGAATGAATATTGAAGATTGATAGTTTCGTCAATATTCATTTATTTATTTGGTTCAGGTTCCGTTAAATTTGAATTCGCCTTTGCCCAGTATATCGTGCAGATGCAGGATGCCCTGGACCTCTCCCTGTGAATTGACGATGGGCAGCACGGTGATCTGGTACTTTTCCATTATATTCAAGGCGTCATAGGTCGGCGAATTTTCTTCTAGGGTTTGTGGGTTTTTTGTCATGACATCTTTTACGGTGAGCTCCAAAATCGACTGGCCGGATGCCACCATGCGCCGGATGTCTCCATCGGTAATAATGCCGCTCAGCTTGTTTTGAGACGTCAGTACCAGGGTCGTTCCTAATCTTCCGCGGTCAATTTCTTTGATGGCCTCCGGCATGGATGTTCCTTCGGATACCCGGGGAAGGGACGGCCCGGTGAACATGAGGTCCTTAACTTTGCCGGCCAGCCGCTGGCCGAGTGTTCCACCGGGATGAATCATTCTAAAATCACTGGTTTTGAAATGCTTTTTTTCCAGCAAAACCACCGCCAGTGCATCACCCATGGCCAGCATGGCGGTGGTGCTGGCGGTGGGCGCCAGACCCAGCGGACAGGCCTCGCACTCTACTCCCACGTCGATAACGATATCGCTTTGGGTCGCCAGGGTGGAATTTTTGGACCCCGTAAAAGCGATGATTTTGCATCCGATCTGCCGGATGCTCGGCAGCAGAATGCACAGTTCATCGGTTTCACCACTATTAGACAGGGCAATAAAGATATCATCCCGGGAAACCTGGCCCAGATCTCCATGCATGGCCTCAACGGGATGCAGAAACAGGGACCTCGTACCCGTGCTGTTTAAGGTCGCAACGATTTTGCGCCCCACAATGCCCGATTTCCCAATACCGGCGATAATCAGCCGACCGCTGGAACTGCAGATCTGCTCAATCATTTCGGAAAAATTATCATCGATCCGGTCAACCAGATTGATAATGCCTTCGGCTTCTATCTTTAAAACATCTATCGCCTTTTGGATGATGGCAGCGGAATCATTTTCCTGTTTTTTTTGCATTATGTGGCTCCGCCAGAACCGGATTTATCCTTTTTGGTTCCGGCTTGTCCGGGGTAGGCAACCTGATCATTTATTTTCAATGATTAAAGGCTAAAAATCAAGTATAGATCACGAATTTAGAAATTTAAATCTTTTTATAAAATTTTTATTGACAATTAAGCCGGAGGTCATTATATTCCGCGCAATTTTTAATCTGTTTTGGCTGGGTCCAAACGGTTCCCGGCTTTTTTTATGTTAACCAAATTTTATTCAAGGGGGTGATTCCAATGATTTGTACAACCATTAAAGAAGGCGTTGAGTGCCCGTTTATGTCCGCTAAAGGGTGTTCTTACAGCGAGGGGATTTGCCATCAGATCGTCGAAAAGTGCCAGGGTTGCAACCGCGGTGCCGAATATTCAACCGGTTGGTTTTGTTCAGCCTGTCCCGATCCCTCAGTGAAATGGAAAAACGGAAACTGCAACATGGCATCCCATGTTAGCGCAGCCGCCGAGGCCAAAAAGGCCAAAATTAATCCTTTAAAAGCTTCCAAAAGAGCGCGCCGCTAATTTTGTTCGCGATCAAACGGTAAACCCCGTTCCAAACCCGAGCGGGGTTTTTTTTCCATCTATAGGCCCCTAACCCGGCCAAGCCGGTTGTAGCGAAGCGTAAATCCCTTTTATCGGGGAATTGAAGATTGAAGATTGAAGATTGAAGATTTGTGGATGTCGCTTCGCTCCGTCATTTTTTTATTGTGTTTTTTTTAAATTGAT
>JAIVWA010000211.1:0-493 GCA_049190255.1 Gammaproteobacteria bacterium
CTAGACTTTTACGGAACGATGTGCCATATTTCAGTCAATGGCACAGCCTTTACTCATTGCCCATCCGGAAAACGCGACCATCGAAGAACTCAAGCAAGTTTCTCGACTGGGCTCTAAAACCATGTTTGTAAAAATGAAGAAAAATTATTAGAGCGTTTGTATCAGCCATATTGGACGTTATCGACAACCCGGAGAGGACCCAACATACTACCGCTAGCGGAACGTTATTTTGACAAACGCTCTACTGGCTTGATTTTGAATTCGGTTCACAAATTGGAGTTGGTTTAAAATTTAACATATACCACATTGTGGGGCATGTCAACCAGGGCAATTAGATAAAATAGATAAATAATTTCAGGGTGTTTGATTGGTGCTATTTAGTAGCGTCCGAAAATTTTTTAGTAAATATAAATAATTGACTGGTATATTATTTTGTGAAACCCTTATTGATTAAGGAGAATAAATTTCTTGAATGATAGCGCCGCCAAATTAT
>JAIVWA010000211.1:503-3229 GCA_049190255.1 Gammaproteobacteria bacterium
CAAATAACCAATAACAATTAACACCTAATTGAGCGCTTTTTGCTCAATTAGGGTGTTACTATATAGTAGAGTCCGAACATTTTTGATAAATAATTGACTGGTATATTATTTTGTGAAACCCTGGTTGACCGTAAACAAAATGAAAAACAAACTGATTAAGGAGAATGAATTTCTTGAATGATAGCGCCGCCAAATTATCTGCCCTGATTATTGCATCCATAAGCTCTTTTCTGACGCCGTTTATGATCTCCTCGGTCAATATTGCGCTGCCGGCCATTGGAAAGGAATTTAAGAGCGATGCGGTTTTGTTAAGCTGGGTGGCGACATCCTACCTTCTGGCGGCTGCCGTTTCTCTGGTACCCTTTGGAAAGCTGGCGGATATTTACGGCCGCAAAAAAGTTTTTCTAAGCGGCCAGATTATTGTTACGGTTACCTCGTTGCTGGCCGCCATTTCGGTGTCGGCACCCATGCTCATTGTCTTCCGGATTTTCCAGGGGGTCGGCGGGGCCATGATATTTGCCACCAGCATTGCAATTTTAACTTCGGTTTATCCACCCCAGGAGCGTGGCAGGGTGCTGGGTATTGCCGTGGCAGCGGTTTATATCGGTCTTTCCTGCGGGCCGTTTTTCGGCGGATGGCTGACCCAGCATTTTTCCTGGCGAAGCATATTTCTGATCAATATTCCGCTGGGACTGTCCATCATCTGGCTTGTTTTATGGAAATTAAAAGGCGAGTGGATCGGGGCGGAAGGTGATAAATTCGACCTGACCGGATCTGTTATCTATGGTGCGGCGATTGTGGCCATCATGTACGGTATTACCATAATCCCGGCCCTGGCGAGCATCTGGATTATTCTGGCCGGTATTCTGGCCTTGGCCGGTTTTGTCAAATGGGAGACCAAAGTACGATATCCGGTTTTTGAAGTGAGCCTGTTTATTGAAAACCGGACCTTTGCATTTTCCTGTCTGGCGGCCTTGATAAATTACAGCGCCACTTTTGCTGTTGCGTTTTTGTTAAGCCTTTACCTGCAATATATCAAAGGACTGAGCCCCCAGGGGGCCGGTGTGGTCTTGATTGCCCAGCCGATTGTGATGGCCGTGTTTTCACCTCTGGCAGGCAAACTTTCCGATAGAATTGAACCCCGGGTGATCGCTTCGCTGGGAATGGCGCTGACCACCCTGGGACTAATCCTTTTGGCGCTGATCAACGACCACACGACGCTTTTATATATTGTCATCAGCTTAATGGTTCTCGGATTCGGGTTTGCCTTGTTTTCCTCACCCAACATGAATGCCATCATGAGTTCGGTTGCTAAAAAGTATTACGGCATCGCCTCCGGTTCCGTGGGAACCATGCGGGTGCTGGGCCAGATGCTCAGCATGGGAATTGCCACCCTGGTGTTCGCACTTTTTATCGGCCGCTCCCAGATAACCCCGGATCTTTATCCGGCGCTGGTCAAAAGTATCAAGATCGCGTTCATCATTTCCTCCGGTCTGTGTGCAGCCGGCATATTCTTCTCGCTCTCCCGGGGAAACTTGAGATCACAGTAGGGCAATTAGCAGTTTTTAAAGGCTGCGCACAAATTTCTGTCGAATGTTTTCAAATCAACTCATCTATCCCACTGCGCTTCCTCTTCAAAAAACCGGTCCACAATTTTTAGATAACGATCCAACTTCTGGGTTCGATGGATCTTTTTTTTAATTTGGCGGCTGTTTTGAAATGACCGGCTGAAATAGGTCCAAAAGCCTTTCATTCGATCCAGCAAATGTCCGGGGCCGTGAAACTTCTGCCGGTATTGATCGAACAGGTCGTTGTAAAAGGCCCGGAACACATCTACTTTGTTGGCGGAACCGTCGTTACCGTTTTTAATGGTGGACGGCAAAAAGGGGTTGGCCAATGCGCCGCGGCCGATCATCCAGCGGTCCACGGTTTTAAACCGTTTTGAGAATGTCTTGAAGGTAGCCAGATCGTTGATATCGCCGTTGTAAACAATTTTGTGTTCGGCCACTTGCAGACATTTTTCAAACATGTCCAGGTCCGGCTCGCCGTCATACATTTGCTTGCCGGTGCGGGGGTGAACGATGACTTCATCCAGCGGGTATTGGTTAAATATTTGCAGCAGGGTTAAAATTTCATCGGTCTTATTTCGGCCCAGCCGCGCTTTTATGGACAGGCGGTTGGGGATGGCGGGAATCGTTTTTTCCAGAAAGGCCTCGATTTTTTGCGGATAGGGCAGCAGACCGGAGCCGCGCTGTTTTTTGGCCACCATGGGAAAAGGGCACCCCAGGTTCCAGTTGACCGTTTTATAGCCCAGGTCAAACAGTCGTTGGGCCAGGGGGATGAAATCTTCGGGGTTGTTGCCGATGATCTGAGGGATGATGGGCATGGCCGAGTTGTTTTCGGGCAGGACATCCTTGAGGTGAGTCTTCTTAAAACGGACGGCCGTCATTGTCGGGATAAATGGTGACACCGCAGCATCAAATCCGTCAAAGTGGCGGGAGTAAGTATTGCGATAGATATAATCTGTGAGGCCCCGCAGGGGGGCTAAATACAGGATGATTTTTTTCTGGTTGTTTGTCATGAACCTAATTTACTCTGATGGTACATTTACGGGATAATATAGTAACTCAATTCATAAGCCACCGGCTATGCCGGTGAGAATTTAAGAGGTTCTACCGTTACCGCGAGGGCATGTATCAAGGGTGAAAATCTGATCGATGCCGGCG
>JAIVWA010000211.1:3236-7516 GCA_049190255.1 Gammaproteobacteria bacterium
TTTTTCAATTTGTTGGTAACCACCAGCAGAACACCCCCCACCAAAGCTGGCTGAAGCAAATAAGATAGTTGCCAATGATGAATCGATTAAGAGGTCATCAAAACCGACAGATCAGATAAAACAGAGATAAAAATGTCACGAAAATATTCGAGGTCTAGCGGTAGCTGGTTAAAAGTATTACCTATCAAAAATTCTTTTTAAAAATTGCAGCTGCCTCGCCAACTACATGCCGGGATGCAGGCAAAAGCCACTCGCCTACCTTAGCTTGATCGCCTCGAGGTACTCTTTCACCCTGGCGACGGCCGACGTAAACATTTTGGATCCGGTCATAAGGGTGAAGATATCATCGGCATTGCCGCAGATTCCGGCAAATTCCGGTCCGATGACAGTGGCAGGGTCTTTGGCGTCGGGGTGCTGTTCCAGGGCTGCCACGTACATCTCCAGACGTTCTTTAAGGATATCAAAATAATCGATCTTTTGACCGGTCATCATCTCGGTTGTCGTCGACAGGTCCTTTGAAAACTCGTTGATCGCCGTCCAGTAAGAATCCATCAACTGATCTTTTTGCGGACTGCTTGTGAGGTAATATGACAGGCCCCACCCGACACTGATAATTTTCAATAGCGGAAGCTCGTATTCAACGGTGGTTCGTTTAATATCGGCTTCCTCTGCTAAATTTGCCATCAGCCATCTGACCTCCTCGCGGTCAATGGCATAATTAAACAGGTCTTCGGCCGTCTGCTCCATATTCGATTTAGGCTTTTCTGGTTTTTCCATAACTACCCAAATATGACCAAATCGGTTCAGCCTGTCAAGAATACTGATGTGCCGGTTGTGAGGTCGCAGTTTGAGAGATTAAGTATGTTGCTTCTTTTTGCATTTACCGAAAAAGGGGAGTACGGTGGCACCGTTGGTAACGATTCCAACCGGATAATGAGATTGACGTATTCTTGCATTTTCTCTAAAAGTAAAACTATTTTAGACCATAAACTCTGACAAGGAGGTCCTGCAACATGACATCACATTCTATGTCTTCCTCCGGACATCACGGTATTTGCACCTGGTGGATCGCTTATACATTTGATAATCCTGTACGCCGACTCATTCATAAACCTCAAAAGGTCTTAGGAAACTATGTAAAAGAGGGCATGACGGTGATGGATTTGGGGTGCGGCATGGGGCATTTTTCCATCGGTATGGCCGGTTTGGTCGGCCCCACGGGAAAGGTCATCGCCGTTGATCTCCAGCAAAAAATGCTGGATGTCATGGAGCGTCGGGCGCAGCGGACCGGCCTGGCCGACAGAATTTTCCCTCACCTTTGCCGGGCGGATGACATCGGAATAGAGGAACCGGTCGATTTTATTCTGGCCTTTTGGATGGTCCACGAATTGCCCGATCGGGAAAAATTTTTCAAACAGCTAAAAGCAGTGTTGACTGCCGAAGGAAAGATTTTAATCGCTGAGCCTAAAATGCATGTCACGGCTGAAGCATTTGAAAGAACTTTAGATATAGCGCAATCCTGCGGTCTGCAATGTATCGAAAGACCGGATATTCGCTTCAGCCGAACGGCGCTGCTGGGGACGGGCGCTATCGGAATATGATTCCTATAGCGCAGGGGACTCACACATGGTGGTCAAAGCCTCGATGTGATCGCTCTGCCCCTGATACAGCCGGGTCATTTCAAAGAGATACCGTCTGGGCCTGGTCATCGGTCTGGTGTGGGGCTTGACGGCCTGCGGACCCACCACGATAGATTATCAGGGACACCGCATATTTAATGAATATCTTCCTGCATGACAATCAATTTCTTTTTTAAGTCTGTCCATTTATACCTATTTATCGGCGATAATCCCCAATATAGTCACGAACATGGGTGATATCTATTCTAATCCCCCATCTTCAAATATTTTTTTGATTCCCGGTTTATTGGCAAATATCTCCTCCCGGGTGAGACCATCCAGTTCGTGGGGGAAAACCAACCACTGCTCGGTTTCATGAATATAATAGTCCGGAGCCATGTCGGTGACATTATATTTCGGTTTGAACCAGGGCGTGGCAACCCGGATATCTTCGGGAAGGTTACGGCGCATCTTGACCTTAAGGGCTTCAATAATTGCCTTAATGCTGGAGCCGGTGTCAAAGACATCATCTACGATGAGCAGCCCGTCTTCCCAGTTGGCCTGCTGGATGACGTACTCCAACCCATGGACGCGGACCTTTTTTTCTCTTTTTTTGATTCCATAATAAGACGAGGTCCGGATGGAGATATGGTCGGTTTTAACACCCAGATGGTCCAGCATTTCCTGAACCGCAATGCCGACGGGTGTACCGCCCCGCCATACGGCGATAATAAAACTGGGCTTGAATCCGCTTTTGAAAATACTAAGACCGAGCTCAAATGAATCATTCAACAACTCCTGGGCGGTTAAATATCGTTTTTTCTCCATGATCAGATAAAGTGCTCCTGTAAAAAAATTAGGGAACGTCCGAGAAATGCCGGCATTTTTCATATCCTTGTCACAGTTACTATCATTTTTAGCCATTTGTTAGCAAGTCATAGAGTTTCAAATGTCAATATTTCACGGATGTCCACCCTAATCGCAAACCAGAATATTGAAATTTTCAAGGATAAATCAAATGTAATTATCAAAAACCTCTAATTCGGCCGCTTTTACCTAAAAACGTAATTTTAACTGACAAAAATTGGCAAAATCGGATTTTTTGGGCCGGGCCCTTTTGATGTTGGTTAATATATAACCTTTTTGAATCATAATAAAAATTTGGCAATAGGTTGCAGATCCCTATTTTGGCATGGATATTGTACCGTGATGTTATGGCTTTTTTGTTTTCTGCTCAAAACCACCCGGTGGTTCCGCAATCAAATAAATAGCTGGAACCACCGAATAGCTCACAAAAACAGGAGGGTACCTTAAAATATAGTTTCGGAACATTTCCCGGGGCGCCTTCATAATTTTTCCGGGGGGGGGAAAGCGCCACGGGACGTGAGGAATTGTAAAAAGGGGGTAAAATTATGATGCTCAGATCTGGGGGGGTATGTAGTTTCATAGTGTGTGTAATCTTTGCTGTTTCACTGACGGCGTCTGCTTCTGATGGCAGTGAAATCTTTGTGGTTCCCGCCAACCTCAATGGAGCAGCCAGCTACTTGGTCAGCAACGGGGATGGCACGTTCTCTTCTCAACAGTCTCAACAGAGTTTGGAATCAGCGAGTGCCGGTGGCATCGGCAGTGACAGCTATGGTAACGGAATCGGTGATTTCGACGGTGACGGCGATCTTGATTACATTATGGCAAGTGGTTTCTGGGGCGGCAGTATTTATCTCTTCGAAAAACTCGGTCCCGGCAATCAGTTTAAAGCCCCTGTAACGGTTGCTCAGTGGAACCTGGGATTCTTCCCGATGGACATGGCGGTGGCTGATTTCAATGGGGACGGCAACCTTGATTTTGTCATGTCGCATGATTTCAGCGGAACCTGCGGATTGTATCTGGGCCATGGTGACTTAAGCTTCAGCTATACCGCCACCGCCTTACCTGGTACCGCTCCAATGTTTTCCTCCGGTGCCGATGCCGCTGATTTTGACAACGACGGGCATGCCGACTTTGTCATTGCTCCTAATTCTTGGGATCACACGTTTTATGTTAACCTTGGCAACGGTGACGGGACCTTTGATACGCTGATATTCGACAGCTATGACCTAAGTTCCTATGATGGGGTTGCAGCGGCCGATTTTAACAATGACGGCAATGTGGATCTTGCGGCTGCTTCTTCCGGTTATCTGGACATTTACACGGGCAACGGCGACGGTACCTTTGGATCGGTTCAGCGCTATGAAGGCCAGGAACATTCCAATTCACCGCTCGATAACTATGACTTTGATGGCGACGGCAATCAGGACCTGGTGGCCGCCAGTTTCGGTGTTGCAGTCTATATGGGCAATGGTGACGGTACCTTCACCTATTCAAATACATACGGGGATGAAAGCAACGGGCAGCTCTGGTCCGTATCCGCAGCTCCCTTCATACCGAAGAACATAGACCCTGTTGCTGTTGCAGAATCCGCCTATCCGGATGTTTCTGTCGGTGAAGCAATTGAATTTTTCGGTTCGGGATCTTGGGATGAGGACGGCGAAATTGCCAGCTATGCATGGGAATTTGGGGATGGAAATACCGCCGAGGGTGAAAAGGCCTGGCATACCTATTATGAGGTCGGTGACTATTGGGTTAGCCTGACGGTTACCGATGACCGAGGGGCCACAGCCAGTG
>JAIVWA010000212.1:0-5404 GCA_049190255.1 Gammaproteobacteria bacterium
CAATCAAAGTCGATTAGCCTATTTCAGCAGAATGTTGCAATACTCCAGTTAACGATGGGTACTAACCCAAAATCAAAGTGGCTACGAACTTCGGGCATTATAATTTACGTTTAAACTTACATTGAGGAGGCTTCCATGAAATTAAAGCAAATTTCAGTACAAATTGAAAATTCCCACGACCGACTGTATGAATTTACCCGGGCATTGGGTGATGCGGGTATCAACCTTAGAGCACTTACCCTGGTGGACACAGGAAATTTCGGTGAACTGCGCGTTCTGGTATCCGATACGTCGGCAGCCCGACAAATTTTGATGAAGAAAGACATCCCTGCTCGGGTTGATGATGTGGTGGCTGTCCAAATGGAAGACAAACCGGGCCAATTAGCCGATTTGCTCGAAAGGTTGATGGCAGCCGGAATTAAAATTAAATATGGTTACGCCCTGGCGGGAATGGATTCGGGAAAAGCAATAATGATTTTCCGTTTCGACGATAATGATAAGGCAATTGAGGTGCTTACCCAAAAGGAAGTTCAACTTATGGATCGCGAAACTTTCAACAAATTCGCAGCTGCAAGCTGATTCACCGGTCTTTATCAAACGCTTAGGTGAGAATTGCCGAATATATGGATAAGGATGGTAATCATGAAAAACCTTAAACTTGCCGCGCGCGAAACTGAACAGCGCACCATTATTAATGTGTCGAATGTTGCCTTCGGGCGTGATTTCGTTGTGATTGCCGGACCCTGCAGCATTGAAAGTGAATTTCAGATTATAGAAACCGCCCGGGCCGTCAAATCTGCCGGGGCGGATATGCTGCGCGGTGGGGCCTTCAAGCCCAGGACATCACCCTACGCATTTCAGGGTCTGGGTCTTCGCGGATTAAAATTACTGGCCCAGGCCGGCAAGGAAACCGGCCTTCCGATTATCACCGAAGTGATTGATCCCCGGGATGTATCCTGGGTTGCTGAATTTGCAGATATTCTGCAGATAGGAACCCGCAACATGCAAAATTTCTCTTTACTCAAGGAGGTGGGGCAATCGTCTCGACCGGTGCTTCTCAAGCGGGGCATGCACTCCACTCTTGAAGAATGGTTGAATTGCGCCGAATATATCCTCAGCGAAGGCAATCCAAACGTTATACTTTGTGAGCGTGGAATTAGAACTTTTGAAAAATACACCCGCAATACGCTGGATTTAAGCGCGGTGCCTGCTATCAAAGAACTGACCCATCTGCCGATTATCGTTGATCCAACCCACAGCACCGGACGAGTCAATCTGATCGGCCCCATGAGCATGGCAGCGGTGGCAGCCGGTGCCGACGGAATCATCGTAGAGGTTCACCACAAGCCGGAAGAGGCCCTGTGCGATGCGGATCAGGCCCTTACGCCTGCAATTTTTACGGATATCATGGGTCGACTAAGACCGCTTAGATCTTTTATGGACAATCTGACTAGGTAGAGGAAAAAAATGAAGCTTAACGAAATTAGTCTTAAAATTAACAAAATTGACCGCGAATTACTGGTCCTTCTTCAGGAGCGTATGGGGCTGGCGCTGCGATCAAAAAAATTCCAGGAAACCGGCGATGAGGCCCAGAGCGAAGCCAATGTTCTGGAACGCGTAAACCGAATGAACCTGGATCTGATTAAAAGTTCCTTTTCCCGGCAATTGCTGGAAACCATCATCGAAGAAAGCAAACGACTTCAAGATGAAGACCGTCGCCTGGTCGCTTTCCAGGGCGAGCACGGGGCGTATGGTGAAGTGGCATCTCGAAAACTGGTGCCCGCCGGTGCTTACATACCCTGCCTTGAATTCATCGATGTATTTCGCGGGGTTGAGGAAGGCCATTTCGACCTCGGGGTGGTGCCGGTGGAAAATTCCCTGGAAGGAGCCGTCACCCAGGTCAATGACCTCCTTACGACCACGGAACTCAACGTCATCGGTGAAGTCAAGGTAGTCGTAAATCATTGTCTGCTGGCCACCGAAGCAACCGATTACCGCGAAATCCGGGTAGTTTATTCCCATCCACAAGCCCTGGCCCAGTGCCGTGATTTTATGATGCGCAATAAACTCGAACCGCGTCCCTATTACGATACCGCCGGAGCAGCCAAAATGCTGGCCAGGGAAAACCCCAAAGCCGCCGCGGCTATTGCCAGCGCTTTATGCGCTGAACTGTATGATCTTGAAATCATAAAAGAGGGGATCGAAGACGGGCCTTCCAATTCGACCCGGTTTTTACTTCTGTCCAGAGAAGCCAGTACTGAAAATAGAGATAAAACATCGATAATTTTTGCCGTTGCCCACGAAGCCGGTCAGCTTTATGGCGTGCTCCAACTATTTGCCGAGGCCAAGATCAATCTGACCCGTATTTCCTCGATGCCCCTGCGGTCGGATCCAGGCAACTATAGTTTTTTCCTTGATTTCGAAGGTTCTGAAGAAAATCCCAAGGTTGCAGAGGTACTCGAACGCATGAGTAAGATGACGATATCGCTCAAAAACCTGGGCAGCTATCCGGCATATAAGGGGGGTGCGTAGTATAGTCTCCTTCAAATATCTTATATGAAACTACACGAAGGTAAAAAGCGAACCGAAGAACCGAAGAATGTCGAATGTCGAATGTCGAAGGGTGGTTTCGCTTCGCTCACTCTTTTTTTAAAATAGACCGTTCGACACAGGAACTCACGACGGGCAGAATTCATTATTTCGATGTTCTATGTTCATTAGTTTCTTCTCCGATCAGACTGGACGCTTGCGGCCAGAGGCGGCGCTCAGAGGGATGTCACCAACTCCTCGGGATCATTCTTCGGTGGTACCGGAAAATCGGGCCTGGACGCCATTCGTAATGGCGTCCGCAGGACAGCCGGTGGCGCATACCGCACATCCGAAACACCGGTCCAAATTCACTTCCGGAACTTCCTTGTCACCCATGACCGGGGCTTCCGGGGGGGGGCAGCGTTCGATACAGGTCTCACATGCGGTGCAAAGATCCGGATCAAAGCGGGGCTGGAATCCCGAGTTGAAAAACAAAGCCGGTTTATTTTACGGCTTGGGCAAATTTCTCATTGATGATTTTTTCGGCATCAGCCATGATTCGATCCAGCAGTTCCTGACAGGTGGGGATATCGTTTATAAGTCCCATACACTGTCCGGCGGACATCACGCCCTTTTCCGTGTCTCCGTCTTCAAGCATTTTTTTGCCTACGAGTCCGGAAACGTAAGGCACGATATCCTCGATTTTAGTATCTCCCTTACTTTCGATTTCCAGCACCTTGTCCACGGTTTGGTTTTGAATGACGCGTTCCGTGTTGCGCAGTGTCCGCATGATCAGTCTGGTATCACGCTCCCCGTGATTTATGAGCGTCTGTTTGACGTTGTCATGCACCGGCGCCTCCCTGGTGGCCACAAAACGGGTCCCCATGTTCATGCCGTCCGCACCGAGACCCAGGCAGCCCACAAGCCCCCGACCGTCGGCAAAACCACCGGAAGCGATGATGGGAATGTCAATGGCGTCGCGGGTAAGAGGGATGAGGATCAATGACGTAACATCGTCTTCACCGGGATGCCCTGCGGCTTCGAATCCGTCAATACTGACCACATCGCATCCGATTTTTTCGGCTTTGATGGCGTGGCGCACCGACGTACATTTGTGGACCACTTTTATGCCTGCCGACTTGAGCTGATCCATGTAGGGTTCCGGGTTTCGGCCCGCCGTTTCGATAAATTTAACCCCTTCTTCAATGCAGACCTTGATGTAGGCCGGATAGTCAATGGTGCGCAGGGACGGAAGAAACGTCAGGTTAACCCCGAAAGGTTTATCCGTCATTTCACGGCATTTGCGAATTTCGGCCCGCAAATCCTCGGCTTCCTCGAATGTGAGGGCCGTCATAAAGCCGATACCCCCGGCGTTGCCCACAGCGGATGCCAGTTCGGCTCTGGCGATCCACATCAAACCGCCCTGGACGATAGGGCGTTCGATACCGAATAGTTCTGTGATACGAGTTTTTAACATAGATAAACTCCTTTAATTGTTACGGGTTTTACTGGTTTCTGGCTTCTTATCTTTTAGTTAAAAGATACTCGATATTCGATTCTCGATACTCGATGAATGACAGAAAAACCAGTACTTGCGGAATTGCAATATCGAGGATCGAGAAACGAGTATCCAGTATCACGTCATAACAACAACTATGCCACCGGTGACAAACGACCAGTGACAGACAATATGTTTAAATCTTTTCATAAAGCGCCCTGGTTTCCACATCCATCTCTGCGATCCTCTTTTTGGCTTCTTCCGGTGTGACGGCTTCCAGGGTTCCATCTGATTTCTGGATGATGACGCCGCTTTCAACCAGCATTTTATAGCGCCGCTTACGAACTTCTTTATCGGGATGACAGATGAGCTGGCAGTTACCGCAGGTTAATTCCACCTTATCTCCCGGCGCGATGACGTTGAATACGGCTGATCCTGTTTTCGGACGCTTAAGATAGGGGCCAACGGTGTTTAACAACGCCGGATAAAAGTCCTCGTCTTTGTCCGGAATGGGAAAGCGAGCGGGTGACCAGGTCGACCACTTGCCGGATTTGTGCAGTCCGGTAAAACCTCCGCAAACATAATCGCAACGGCTGTGATGGTGCTTTTTGGAATAGGAAAAGTCAAGCCCCCCCATGGTCACGGACACATGTTCTTCTCCATCGATAAAGCCCGAGGCGCAGACAGCCTTGCACAGGCGACAAAGATCACAATAGTTTTCGCCGGCCGGCAGAGGATCTGTTGGTATCAGTTCGGCTTCGGTGACCACCGAACCAAGGATGACTGCAGCCCCGTCAGATTTAGTTAAAACATTGCCGGACAGTCCGAAAAACCCGACACCGGATCTTACAGCCAGGTATCTATGCGAAATGGGGGGAATTTCATCGTAACGTCCGTTTTTGCTCTCCTCGCGGTAGGCCGTGTTGGCAGTCAATGGAATCGAAGGATATCCCTTCTGCCCTAAATAGTTGGCAAGTTCCAGAGAAATACCGCTGGCGATGACATTGGCCTGAATATTGTCCTTAAAGTGGTTCTCGTGGCTTTTTTTACTGAACCAGAGTTCGATGTGATCCTGATTCAAAGGGACTGCAAAACTAATTGCTGATTTAGCGCCAGGTAGAACATAGGTCAAATCTGTTGACGGCGGCCCTCCTTTCAGGGTTTCGATGGTGGCAACTCCCACCGCACCGGCACCATAGCACCTGGCAAGTTCCATCGCTCTTCGGGTTATTTTCTCCATTTGGCAACTCCTAACCCGGATAAACCGGAACAAAGAAAATGACTATTGACGAATGACTATTGACGAATGAAGGTGTCGTTTCGCTCCATCTTTATTGTGAACAACAGTCGAAAATTTATTTGTATACAAAATATATA
>JAIVWA010000212.1:5414-7513 GCA_049190255.1 Gammaproteobacteria bacterium
GATAAACCCTAACCCGGACAAGCCGGGATTGAATATTGAAGATTGAAGATTGAAGATTTGTGGTATCGCTTCGCTCTGTCTTTTCTATTTAAATCGATCGTTCGACCCCGTCATTGATCCTGTCGTTAGATCCTGAGGTTCTCGAAGGGAGGCTCCCGACGGGTAGAATACCTCAATCTTAGGCACTTTAGCGCATTTTAGGCTTTTCTTTGGATAACTTGATTTTAGTAACTGTCCGTCCTTTTCAAAGCAACACCCGCTTTGCGATCGGCCATAAAGCGCATCCCGTAGTCGCGGATATTTTCCGGGGAATCCTCGATTTTTTCTTTGCGCACAAGGGTGAGTGAATCGGTCGGGCACTTGTGCACGCACACGCCGCAACCCAGACACAGGGACGTATCCAGAACAGGGGTCTTGTTGTAAATGATATCAGTTTGTTATAACCTTTGAACCCAGAACCCTGAACCTTGAACCCAATCTATTTATTGCATATCCCGCAGCAGCCGTTTTAGCAGCACTTTTTCCTCAAAGGAAAAAGGTTTTAACAAATCTTCATTGGTTAGGTCCCGGGCTTCGGATAATTTTGGCTTTAACTCCTTGCACTTTGGCGTTATAAAATTTCGCAAAATCCGCTTGTCCTCGGCATCGGATTCTTTCAAAATCCAGCCACCCACAGCCAGGCGGTCTAATACACCCGATAGAGTGGCTCCGTCTAAAACCAGTTTCTTGCCGATATCACTGGCTGAGAGCCCGTCTTCTCCCCACAGCACCTCCAGGATTAGGTGCTGTATGGGTGTCAGGCCGTATGACTGGATCCGCCGTTTAAAATCGCCGTGGGCTTTCTGATATGCCTTGGCCAGCAGGAATATGATGCAGTCATCGTATGTTTTCATTTTAATACCTTTCGTATACAAACTAATTTAGCGTGGGCCTGCCTGTCAAGAGAGAAATGGCGTTTAATCAACAAGCCACACTTCCTTGTATCAGTTTTAAATGAGCGTCAGCAGCTGCTAAATGCTTTTATGACCGGATTACCAATCAATCGGTCATTTTAATGATGGTGCGACCGATATGTTTTCCTTGCAACATCAATTCAATTCTATTCTCTAGCTCGTCAAAAGGCGCCTCGGTCGTCAAGGTATTTAACCAATCGATTTTCCACTCAGAGGCTATTTTCTGCCAGATTTTTTTTCTGAGTGGCATCGGACAATTCTGAGAGTCGATTCCAATTAACCTGACACCCCGCAGTATGAACGGAAAGACGTTCAAAGGCAAATCCGGCGAGGCCACATTGCCACAACACGTGACCGTAGCACCATAATTCGTTGATTTTATAGTCGTTGCTAAAATGTCACCACCAACCGTATCGATGCCGGCAGCCCAAATACTTTTCAACAGGGGACGTTTGCTCGTATCGCTGGCTTCATCAATACTGATGATCCCCTGGGCACCTATCTCCTTTAAAAATTCAGTTTCATCTTCCACCCCATTAACCGCAGTTACGGAATAGCCCAGCTTTGATAAAATGGATACTGCGATGCTTCCGACTCCTCCGGTCGTCCCGGAAACCAATACATCGCCTTTATCAGGCGTAACACCGTTTTCAATCACGTGCCAAACTGACAGCGCAGCTGTAAAGCCTGCCGTACCGTAAATCATGGCCTCTTTGGCCGTGAGACCTTCCGGTTGAGGCACAACCCATTCGGAAGGAACCCGAATGTATTGTCCAAAACCTCCGGCCGTGTTCATTCCCAGATCGTAAGAGGTAACGATTACCTTGTCACCGGGTTTGAAGTCTTCACTCGAGCTATCGGCAATTATTCCCGCAGCATCGATTCCGGGTGTGTGTGGAAATTTTCGGGTAACGCCTTTGTTACCGGTGGCAGAAAGAACGTCTTTGTAATTCAGTGAAGAATAGCGTACCTGTACAACCACATCGCCTTCGGGCAGATCATCGATCCTTTTGTGCTCAACAGATCGAATAAATTGATTATCCTCGGTTTCTGCAACAACAAAGGCCTTGAATTCATCTGGTAGTGTCATTTTTTAGCTCCTGTCTGAATATGTTTTTCATAATTACTCCGCCCTGAAAAATAGCC
>JAIVWA010000213.1:0-2709 GCA_049190255.1 Gammaproteobacteria bacterium
CATCAGCGCCATATCAACGGCAAGATTGCCTGCCGGGAGTGCCACGGACAGGTAGAAAACTTACACCGCTTACCTGCTAAAACCTGGCGCATGGGGGAATGCGTAAAGTGTCATCGAAAAAAGAACGCTAATTTAGACTGCTGGCTGGCATGCCATAGCTAGGTAGTTATCAGTTAATAGTTATTGGTTATTGGTTTTAAAGGTGGAAGATCAAAATTAAACTCACCTGATAACTGATAACGAATAACTAATAACCGCGCGAAGCGCAATTGGGAGAATCGAAATTGTCGACTCCAGATCAAAAATTAGAGCCGAGTTATGCCACGGCCAAGGCATTTACACTGACGTCCGCATTTTGGTTTGCGGTTGCAACCAGCTTCGGGTTGATCGGCGCGGGCTATCTGATTGCACCGGATTTCCTGGCCAACATCGAGTACATCCATTTCGGTCGGGTACGACCGATGCATGTCAACTCCGTGCTGTTCGGCTTTGTCACCCCCGGCTTGCTGGCCGCCGCCTTTTATTATTTCCCCAAACTGCTGCGCACCGAACTCTTCAGCGAAAAACTTGGCGTATTGACGGCTATTTTCTGGAATATTACCGTCGCCGCCGGAATCATTGGAATTGCCTTTGGACACACCCAGGGACGGGAGTATGCCGAATTGCCATGGGCAGTGGATATCATGGTGGTGATCAGCTTTGCCCTGGTGGTGTTTAACGTCCTGATGACTATTCGCCGGCGCCAAGAACCGATTTTATTTGTATCCGTCTGGTATACGACGGCCGCTGTAATTCTGACATCCCTGACCTATTGTCTGGGCAACGTTATCTGGAAACCGGATACCGGCGCTCTGCTGGGTATTCCGGATGCAATCCTTCTGTGGTTCTATGGTCACAACATCTTTGGGCTGCTGCTAACCCCCATGGCCCTTGGAATTGCCTACTATGTCCTGCCGATTGCCACCCGCAGCCCATTGTACAGCCACACCTTATCGCTGTTGGGGTTCTGGTCGCTCATCATCGTGTACACCCACGTCGGCACCCATCATCTGCTTCAGGTTCCGGTACCCACATGGCTCAAGACCATATCCATTGTCGACAGCATCGCCATGGTGATTCCGGTTATGATCGTTTTGATCAATCTATGGTACACCGTTAAAGGAAAGCTCGGTGACATCCATGCCGACATCGGCGCCAAATTCATATTTACCGGCACCATTTATTATTTCTTCGTCAATATCCAGGGCTCGATGATGGCGCTGCCCCATGTACAGCGTATCACCCACTACAACAACTGGGTCGTCGGTCATGCCCACATCGGTGTTCTCGGATTTGCCGGGGTAACGGCTCTGGGCGGCATGTATTTTATTTTGCCAAGAATCACAGGCAAGCCACTGTACAGCAGATTTCTGGCAGATGTTCAGTACTGGCTGGTGCTGATCGGTGTCACCGGTTTTGCCGTGGCATTGACCACTGTGGGGCTGATTCAGGGCAATGCCTGGTACAATGGGGAAACCCTTTACCGAACATTACCGCAGATACAGCCATACTACATCTTGAGGGCGTCGCTGGGTGTCTTGATTCTGATCGGTGCCTATCTAGGGCTATATAACGTGATTCGATCTCTGTTTTTCAATCGTGGAGCTGCAACATGAGAATGACCCCAACTGTCATCATCGTCGGAATACTGGCCCTGTTGATTGCCATCACACTGACAGTGGTCTATTGGCCTTACGCCACCCGTGATATGACGCCTTCCGACATATTTCGACAACGATCGGCGGTAGAAGAAGCCGGCCGTAAAATTTACCTGAAAAACGGTTGTGTATACTGCCACAGCCAATCCATTCGTTCAATTGACTGGGGCCACGGTGCGGAACGCGTCGCTCAATCCGGAGATTATGTTGCCGATGAACCCGTCGCTTTGGGATCGCAGCGCACGGGCGTTGATTTGTCCCAGGAGGGCGGTGAACACCCTGATGATTGGCACATTGCGCATTTTATCAATCCGCGCTATACGCGGCCCAATTCCATCATGCCCCCCTTTGAATGGCTTAGCCCGGAGCGCATTGACACCCTGACCCAGTATATCCAGAGCCTGGGGTTCAAAAATGCGGACCGCCGCATGGAACGTCAGCGTTACTGGAAAAAAGAGTCCCTTAAGGCCTTCGAAGCCGGACCGGATTTTAACGCCAGATGGTTGGCGGATATGGCACCGGAGGGGTGGCGTAAAATCCCCAACCCCTATCCGACCTCAACCGCCGGTTTGCAGCGCGGGCAAAAAATTTATCAAAATTATTGTATCGGCTGCCATGGCCCGATCGGCGACGGCATGGGACCGGCCCAGCCCTGGATTTATCCACCGCCGTTGAATTTCACCATTTTAAAAGGCCGAGAAATCTCCGGCGGTATCCTGTATTATCAAATTATGAACGGAATCACCGGGACGGCCATGCCTTATTTCAAGCGCGATTTGGAATCCCAAAAGATCTGGGAAGTCGGCGACTACGTGGCGGTTTATTTCATCAATCAGAGTGATGCCAACACTGATCCGCGCGGCATTGATGCCGCCTGGGAACCGTAAACGGATTTCGGATTTGGGATTTGGGATTTCGGATTGAACAGATGGAACGGATCTTTCGATTTCGGATTTGGGATTTGGGATTGAATAGATTGAACGGATCTTTCGATTTGGGATTCGGGATTTAA
>JAIVWA010000213.1:2716-7504 GCA_049190255.1 Gammaproteobacteria bacterium
ATAACTCGCAACCTGTAACCCGTAACCCGTAACACGCAACGCGCAACCCGCAACACGTAACGGATGTTAAAATGTATTACCCCTATTACATCGCATACATGGTGGCCGGTTTTACCATTAGCCTGGTGGTGTTTTTCTGGGCGCTTAACAACGGACAATTTAAAGACCAGCAAAGGGCCCGCTTTATACCGCTGAAAAGCGAGCCGCCAACAAAGCCGGCAATTGCGTCGCGATTTGCGCGCATCGAAACCATAGCTTTGTTTTCACTGGTCTGTATTTGTCTGGCATCTTCTGTTGCGGTAATTATATTTTCCCTGCTGAAGGCGATCCGCTAGAGGTTCGCACAGGAGAAAACAGGTTATGAGATATTTCGAATTATTGGGCATTCAACATTTTGTCATGTATTTGTTTCCGGCAGTGGCATTTGTGGCGCTGTTTATTATCGGACTTGGGTTCTATCATTTTCAACGCAAAGACTCCGCCGAGCGCGAAAGCCGCATCATTGAGCAATATCCCGGAGGCATAGAGGGCCGCAACGCCCCGTTTCCGCTGGTCGTTTATTTGATCATTGCCGGAACGGTTGTCTGGGTGCTGGCCTATATTATTCTAATCGGAGTTTTAGGAGTAAAAATCTGATGGAACAACCTGAGCATAACACCTCCGCCGCAATGACATGGCTGCTCATTTTATGCATGGTGGGCTGGGTGATATTTAAAGGTTGGTTGGCGTATACGGTTATTGGCGATCTTGGTCCGCCCGACTGGGACTATCGGCCGATCAAAGACGTTCCCGGTGAGTCAGCCTATACCATAAGTAATCCGTATCATCCACTTCCCTATGCCCAGCATGTGCTCAAAGAGCAGGGCCATGAGAAGAATCCATCGCATTTGAAAGCGCTTCCGTTTCAAGGTGTTGAATAAATGAAAAAAATAATTGGCTTATTCATCGTTAGCGGCATCATTCTTTTGGTGGCTTATGAAGCATTGATGTATTATGACAACAACTTCCGGTACGGGCGCATGCGGGAAACTCCGGCGGTGCGCCCTTATGAAGAGCCCCTTTTGAAGATGGAAGAGGGCCTTGTTCCCGTCAGCGGCGGCGAGGCGGTATACCGCTCCACGGCGGGCCTCGACCTGATCGCCCCGCTAGACATGACTGATGCGGCCGTAACTGATAGAGGAAAAGCCGTCTATTTGACATTTTGTGCCCAATGCCATGGATACAATTATGACGGCAACGGTACCGTCGGTCAAAGTTTCCAGCCGCTGCCGGCCGATTTACGCAGTTCAAAAGTTCAGTCCACCGCGCAAGGTGAGATCTTTAAATCCGTAAGCTATGGCATTGCCGGCGGTCGTCAGCCGGCACTGGAAACGACGATAACCATCGAGGACCGTTGGCATGTTGTCGCCTATATCAAATCTTTAGGTACTCGTTAAACCACCTCCTCACGAGAAATGGCCAATTAAATAAGTGTTCTGGAGTATTGGAGTGTTGGAGTAGTGGAGAAATGGAAAAGGTAAAATCATAAAATCAGGGAGGATAAAAATAGATTTCTGTTTTTTTGTCCGCTTTGGTGTACATATTAGATTTAACGCTTCTGACAATCCAATGCTCCAGTACTCCATTACTCCAAGAATTTCACGTTAACCGTTGTCACATGTCCAATACACCAGGTTCTATCGATAGCAACACAAATTTGTCTCAAAATTCCCCCGCATCCTGCGACCTCTGTGGCCTTCCTTTGCGCGCCGGGACAGTGGAAGCAGCATTTTCAGACCGGACTTACCGGTTTTGCTGCACGGGATGCCGCCAGGTCTTTACCATCCTGTTCGAAGCAGCCGATTCGAGTGACCCGGATTCATTCAGAGAAACTGAGTTATTCAAGAAGTGTCAGGAAAACGGCATCATACCGAAATCTGAGGCCGATTTAGTCTCAAAGACGCCCACCGCGGACAAAACATCTTCGGACGGAGCAATCCGGTTAGACCTGGAAAATACGGATTCCGGATCTACCGGCAACGGGGATGTACTGAAACTGAACCTGAAGATCGGAAATATGTGGTGCCCGGCATGTGCCTGGTTGATTGACGAGACCCTGAAACAAACTGCCGGCATCATTGATTCAGCGTGCAATTTTTCCACTGACAGGCTTCAGATAAATTACAATCCGATTCAAACCTCCCCCCCTGATATTATCAAAGCAGTGGGCAAATTAGGGTATAACGCTGCCGAACCCGCTGAATCCCAGAATGTGCTTGAAGGTCGCAAAGCGTTTATCCGCTTTGCCGTATCGGCTTTTCTGACGATGAACATCATGATGCTGTCCTATGCCCTTTACACGGGATTTTTCATCGAACTGTCCCGGGACACCATCTACAAACTCTCATGGCCGGCTTTCATCATGGCCACCTGCGTGCTGGCCTATGGCGGTTTTGAATTATTCAAAAAAGCCTGGGCCGGAATCACCCATGCGGCTTTCAGCATGGAAACATTAATCATCATGGGCTCATTGAGCGCCTATATTTACAGCACCGTAAACCTGTTTGTCGGCCAGATCCATCTATATTATGACACCACGGCGATGTTGATCACCCTGGTTCTGCTGGGCAAAACCCTTGAGAGCCGGGCCAAAAATCGGGTCTTGGAAAGTTTGGAAAATTTTCTATCATTAAGGCCGACAAAAGTCAGGATTTGCACCGATCAATACCCCGAGGGCCGCTTTGTTTCAGCGCAACAACTGGCATGCGGCGATATCGTCCGGGTCGAGGAAAATGAGATCGTTGCCGCAGACGGAAAAATTACTTCCGGATCAGGATTGGTGGATGAGTCCTCGTTAACCGGTGAACCCCTGCCGGTCGGCAAAGAGCCGGGGGACATCATACGAAGCGGTACCCGGATCATCAAGGGACCTCTGAGCTTTAAAGCTGAGAAAACCGGAGAAGACTCCACCCTGGGCCAGATGATGGAAATCATCGAAAAAACCCTGCTGACGAAAACACCGCTGGAGGGAAAGACGGACGTAATTTTGCAGTGGTTCGTCCCGGCCATCATTGCACTGGCAGCAGGCACGGCGCTGGTATGTTGGCTCAACGGCCTTTCAACCGGGGAGGCCATGCTCAGGGCCGTAACGGTCATGGTGATCTCCTGCCCCTGCGCTTTGGGTATTGCCATTCCTCTGGCCCGGGTTGCCGGCATCTCTATCGCCGGAAAAAAAGGCATTCTGGTGCGAGATTTTTCAGCTTTTGAAAGGGCCGAAAAGATCGATGCCTTTGTGTTCGACAAAACCGGGACCATCACGGAAGGAAAATGGAATTTAAAGAAAATTATTCCGATTTCCCGGATATCCTCTAACCAGGCCCTGGCCCTGGCCGCCGGTCTGGAAAAAAATTCCGATCACTTTATCGGTACTGAAATTCTGAGATATGCCAATGATAACAAGATCCAACCCGAATCCGTTGGTACCGTCCGCGTCGATGAAAAAGGGTTGATGGGTGAATCCATAGACGGGCAGGTGAAAATCGGCTCGGCGGAGTATCTGGCCCGGGAACTTGAAAACGATGGTTCCGGATCTGCAGCAAACATACTCAGAAAACAACCACAGCATTCTTTTGTATTTTTGGGCATCGCAGGACAGCTTGCAGCCGTGTTTGTTTTCGGAGATCGCCTGCGCAAAGATGCCCTGTCGACCGTCGAGGAGCTTCGCAGGCGGGGTTGCCGCCTGTCACTGATCTCCGGCGACGGCGATCGCACGACTAAAACCATCGGAGCAGAAATTGCTATCCGGCAATCCTACGGCGGCCGGTTTCCCCAAGACAAAGCCGACTACGTCGCCGAACTGCAACAACAGGGCTATCAGGTGGCCATGGTGGGCGACGGTATCAACGACGCCCTGGCCCTGGTGCAGGCTGATCTATCCATGGCGGTTCATTCCGGCGGCCAGTTGAGCAAAGAAGCCGCCGACATTACCCTCATGCGTGGCGAGCCCCGCCAGATTATTGAATTTTTAGACTTTGCCAGGCAGGTGAATAAAAAAATTTCGCAGAATCTCGGATTTACTTTCCTGTATAATGCCGTCAGCATCCCCATCGCCATGAGCGGCCTGCTCAATCCCCTGGTGGCCGTATCGGCCATGCTGTTGAGCAGTTTGAGTGTAACCGGCAATACGCTGATGCTGGTGCGCAAAAACAACTAAACGTCTCGAAATTTCTACAATATATAGAATAGATTTATTGATTGACCGCCAAAAGAAGGCCGTTTTTTCGACTGTGGAAAACCTTCACTAATCTCTTGGCAAATTCTACGTTTTCATCGTGAGTTCCCTCAAAACTGATTCCGGTTTCAAACATACCGTATTCATTTTCTCTGGAATATCTAACCCGCCCTTTAACTTCTACCAGTTTATTTTGGGTGTCAGCGGACATTAAGGATATCCGATCGGATTGTAGCATGAGCGCAGTTTCAATCAGAATACCGCCTTGACTGATATTCAGCGCTTTGGCCATGCTATGATTTACAAGCCGGCCGTCTTCATCATATACATTAAACGAAATCAGGTTGCTGGTTGGAACCCTCGGGTGTTTTCTTTGATCTCCGGTTGGCATACTATTTATTTCGCCCAATTTGTCAGAAACTTTAGAGGACACTCTGTCCTGTTTCTGCAGAACTGCGGGAAACATCATTAATGGGTGTTGTGTTTTTCAGATGATTCGATACGGGAGATTCCCCGCGAAGATTCAGGAGGGATTGATCCACCCGGTATAAAGCCATGCTGTCCGGCTTGACGTAAAG
>JAIVWA010000214.1:0-7457 GCA_049190255.1 Gammaproteobacteria bacterium
GTGAGTCTGTTACGTGAAGGGGAAAATGGTATGATCACGAAGGTTGCCACAATGTGGCATGCATGTCAACAGAAAAGATCCCTATTTATGAATTGGAATCTTTCTAGCGCCATCCACTGTTCGTGGATGGATACTACCTAGGTCATATTGGAAATTCAATCTGATTTCAGGACAGAATTGAGAGAACCGCTTCTAAAACCATCCAGATCCAGAGATACGTAAACAAATCCCAGATCGTGAAATTTTAGACGGATGTTTTTTTGGTGCTTTAGTATGGTGGTGAAGTTTTCGGGGGGAATTTCGATTCTGGCCGTATCGCCATGATGGCGGACGCGCAGCACCCGCAATCCGAGATCGTAGAGAAAATCTTCAGCTTGTTCAACCTGGTTCAGTTTTTCTCTTGTTACCTCCTCCCCGTAGGCAAGTCTGCTGGCCATGCAGGGCATCGCGGGTTTTTCGGCGATTTCCAGATTGTAATAGGCGCATACCGTACGGATAATTTGTTTGGAAAAACTCAGATCAACATAAGGTGTCTGAATCGACGCTTCGCTGGCCGCCTGTATGCCCGGGCGATAATCACCCAGATCATCCATGTTGACACCGTAACTGACCGGCCAAGGTGCAACGGCAGAAGATCCCTGAAGTTGCTCGCGAAGCACTTCGATTTTTTCAAAAAGTGCTTTTTTACAATAATAGCATCGATCGGAATGGTTAACCTGGTATTTGGGGTTTTCCATTTCCCGGGTTCGAATGATTTGAAGCGGCATACCGTGGGTTTGTGCAAAATTTACCGCAAAGCGATATTCCCTGCGGGCAAGAGACGGACTGTCTGCCAGCACCGCCACCATATCATCTCCCAATGCCCGGTGTGCCGCGTAGGCCAGCAGAGCGCTGTCCACCCCACCGCTGTAAGCAATAATGGCATGCTGCTGCACCTTAAAATATGCGTCTAATTTTTGGGCGCAAAGCTGCGGATCCGCATTTTGTTCAATATTATCAATAACGATTCCCATTATTTTATGAGGTGGGCGATTAAAACATACCGGTGAAAACCTCACAGGAACGGCAAACTTTCATTTTTTCGTTCCAGTTTCTGTGAACGTCGCCGTCGCATATGGTGCCATTGATAAACCAACAAAGAGTTCCGCTCTTAAATTCCCAGGCCGGGCACTGCTTTTTTTGTTCGGGGGCGCAGTTTTTAATTTTCCAGCAGGGTTTATTGCCGTTTCTGCTTTTTTGTTTACGGGAGATCAGAAAATACATCTGTCGTTCCACAGCCGGTGGAATGGTGCGCCATCCCTGCTCATAGCTGTGAATCGCTTTTAAGGATGTGCCCAGCAGCTGGGCCATCTGTTTTTGAGTTTTGTCTAGTTTGCTTCGAAAAGATTTGAATTCAATTTTATCCATTGAGGCTACCCTTGTAATTTTTGATTTCGTATTGTATTTAGGTTTAAACATAAATAATTAGCCACATTGTGGTAGTAATGTCAAGAATAAAAACAGGTTCAGAGGTTCAGGGTTCAAAGGTTCAGAGGTTCAGAGGTTCGAGAGACGAGATTTTCAGGGTTCACCAATTTGTCTGCAATGAACCCTATTTCATGATCCTTTCGACACTCCCGGGACTCACTTTCGGCATAAGCTAAGACCGAATAAAACTATCCAAAGCAATCATATCGGTTGAAAGTTAACCCTGAACCGTGAACCCAGAACCCTCCAACCTTCTTAGTCCAGCATCCAAATCCCGTGGATGTCATCGACTGTATATCGAATCGTTTTTAAGGCTTTTAGAACCCGGGTATACGTCATGGCCAATCCGATGTTCTCGGACAGCACTAAAAGTGAGTCTAGATCACGATCTGATATATCCCACACCTCATGGTGATAAAGTCTTAAGGCTCCGATAACTTTTTCGGAAAAATTGATGGGAACGGAAACAATGGCCCCGATTCCTTCTTTTTCGGCATCCTGGGGGTATTGAAGTTTATCGGTATTTTTGACATCGCGGATGACGAACGGCTTGCCGCCAAAGGTATCGGCAATACTCTTATCAGATAAAACCGGTCCCTTCTGAACATAGTCCATGCTTAAACCAAAGCTTGCGAGAACCTCAAGTTCATCTAATTCCACGTTCAGGGCAAAAATCGTGCACCCCTTTAATTCAAGGGCGGCAACCAGAAGTTGCGTCAAATGGTTGGCCATTATTTCAAGGTTATCAGATTGCGCTATAGCTCTAAATACGACTTTAAAAAGATCAATGTCTATTTTTTCTTCAGCACTCATTGATTACCCTCCTCTTTAAATTAGGAAACTATACAGGCAGTAGTTTCTTTGAGCGTCATTAAGATTTTGTGAGAAACACTGCCGGAAAAAAACCGGGTGACCCGGGCGGCTTTGCGATTGAGAACGATTACATCGAATTTCGTTTCCCGGTTGAGATTTATAATTTCGCTGGCGATATCCTTTTTCCGGGGTCTAAAAATGG
The DNA here is from genome assembly GCA_049190255.1 of Gammaproteobacteria bacterium. Classification (GTDB taxonomy): domain Bacteria; phylum Desulfobacterota; class Desulfobacteria; order Desulfobacterales; family JAFDCJ01; genus JAFDCJ01. The sequence goes on from JAIVWA010000214.1 coordinate 2,483, forward strand.
TGTGAATCTGCGCGTTTGCTAAATCATTTTTAGCAAGTTTTTCGGTGATCTCCTTGAATTCATTTTCCCTTTGCATTATTTGCTGGGAAAGATAGCTTAAGCTGCTCTTCAGCTTTCCGGTCACCATGCTTGCCTGGGTCTCAATTTCGGGTACGGGCGTGTAGGCATGAAAAATGGTGATTTCAATCCCATCAAGGCGTGCAAAAGTGCTGGTCACAAATTCGATTGCCTTTTGATCCAGATGAGTAAAATTATAGGCAACCAATATCTTTTGAATAGCCATTTTGCCTCCCCCCTTCCATTTGGTTAAGGTTTAATCAAATTAAATGCCACAAAGTAATAATTCGTGTCAACAAAAACTTGATTCTGCTTTGGCGATATTCTTCTTGACGGTAAAACTAAAAATAGATAGAATTCCTTCAATTCCAAAATTCTTTAATCCTTTAATTCCTCAATCAGACCCGTGGCCAATATTCATGCAATCCCATGACAGCTAAAGAGTCACAGCTATTTTTCCAAGCTGAATGACGAGGTCTGTAACCTCTATAATCGGTTAACAAGCTTTTATATTTGCCAAATGCCTGTTAGCCGAGAAAGGACAATTTATGGCGCGACTTGAAAAAATGGCGGAACCCCAGCGCTCCCACATCGCCGATACCAAACTGCCCACCTTCGATACCCACCCCTGGGTTGACGGACCGGCACTGAGCATGCGGCGGATAGCCATTGTTTCCACTGCCGGTCTTCACCGCCGGAACGACATGCCCTTCACGTTTGATCCCGGAGATAATTATCGCATTATTCCTGGTGATACAGCTGCCAATGAATTGATCATGTCTCATGTGTCCACCAACTTTGATCGCAGCGGCTTTCAACAGGATTGGAATATCGTTTTTCCCCTGGATCGGCTCCATAAGCTTTGTGATGAGGGTCACATCGGAAGTGTCGCCCGGTTTCACTATTCGTTTATGGGAGCGATGGACCCGAAGGATCTGGAGCAGTCCGCGCGCAAGCTGGCCGGTCTCTTGAAAAAAGACAACGTCGACGGGGCCTTGCTCGTGCCGGTGTGACCGTTGTGTACGCGCGCCGTTGGCGGGCTGGCACACTTTATCGAAGAAGAGGGGGTCCCCACGACCCAGATCAGTTTGATCCGGCCGCACACCGAAGCCATTAAACCGCCGCGGGCATTGTGGGTGCCGTTTGACCTCGGACGCCCCCTGGGAGTGGCCAATGATACCGAGTTTCAAAAACGGGTACTATTGTCGGTTTTAAAATTGTTGGAAGAATCCACCGGCCCGGTTCTCAAGGATTTCCCGGAGGATGCGCCCGCTGACAAAGCGGCCGATGTGGTCTGGGCCGGTCCGGTTAATCTGGCCCTTAAAAAGATCGACCTGAGCGACGCCGGTGCGCTGCGAGCCGCTTTTAAAAAGGAAATGGTGGAATTGCGCTCTTGGTATGACTTGGCGGTGAAAACGCAACAGCGCACAACGGTGGGGGTCAGCGGTCTTGAAATGGATCAAATTGTCGAATTTATCGGTGCTTTTCTTGACGGTGCTCCTGCCAACCCCCGGGAAGATATATCCCTTGCCTTTTCACTTAATTTTGCAGTGGATGACCTCAAGGCCTTTTATTATGAAGCTGCTGCCGCCCAACCGGGCAGGGTGTCTCCGACTGCCGCTGAACTGGACGACTGGTTCTGGGGTGAGACGGCCGCCGCTAAAGTGTTGTTTGCGGTTAAAGACAGGTGTTTGAAAAACGATGATAAAATGATGCAGTTGCTCGGCAAGATACTGCTTATCCCCGCGTCGCACAGCAGTATTTGATGACAGAAGACAGATAACAGAGGACAGAAGACAGATAACAGAGGACAGAAGACAGATCGCAGAGGGCAGATGACAGAGACCCGAATGGCCCAAATTTTCCGACAAATTGACGAATTTTGACAGTTTTTGGGAAAATTTAAGGAGGTGAAAATCAATAAAACCGGTTCAACCAATTAGAATCATTAAGTTAACTTATAATTCACGGATTCTGGCCTAGTTTTTGCTTAATTTACTATATTTTAATTCCGGTGATAATAATTGTTGTGTCAGATTGAGAGCAAAGCGAATTAATTTCATTTGTTGTCCTTAGCTGTGATAAAATTGGGGTAATTATGATTTTGAACGACAAAAGATTTTTTCCGATTGTTATCCTGACTGCTATTTTGACCGCTGCCGTCTTTTATTCAGATGCCCGGGCAGAATCCGACACCTTTCCTATGCCCTCGGTCATTCAACCGAATGTTTCCTTTTGGACAAAAATTTATACCGAATACCCCTCCAATAACGGTGTCCTCCATGATAGTCGCAAGCTTAACATTATTTACGGTGTCATTGAGCTAATGGATCCCGACCTTTACGGTGGTCGGAAAACGAATAAAAAAAGAATCAAAAAAGCCAAAAAGAAATACAAGGCGATTCTGGCCAAACTGATGCGCGGGCAAGCGCCCGTCGGACCGGTGGAACAGCAGGTGGCCGGATTGTTTGGTCCCGATACAAAACCGGCTGAATTTCGGGCGGCCATGAGACATATTCGCTGCCAAACGGGGCAAAAAGATCGTTTCCGCGACGGTGTCATTCGCTCAGGGGCCTATATTGATGAAATCAGAAGAATATTTCGCAGCCAAGGGTTGCCGGAGGATCTGTCCTATCTGCCCCATGTTGAATCTTCATTTAATCCAAATGCTTACAGTAAATATGGTGCTGCAGGCATGTGGCAATTCACCCGCTCAACCGGCAAACACTACATGAAGGTCGGCTATACCGTTGATGAACGGCGCGACCCGATTATTTCTTCTTATGCCGCCGCCAAATTGCTGCGGCACAATTATCGGAAATTACAAAATTGGCCCCTGGCAATGACCGCTTACAATCACGGTCTTTCCGGTATGTTGCGGGCCCAGAGGAAAAAAGGCAGCTATGAGCGGATCTTCCAGGAATACCGCAGCCGAATTTTTAAATTTGCCTCCCGCAATTTTTACTCCGAGTTTCTGGCGGCCCGGGAGGCGGCCAAAAATTACCGCCAATATTTTGGTGACCTCAAACTGGACACGCCCGTCAAGAGCCGGGAGGTGGTGCTGAAAGGCTACGTCTCATTGCCCCAGATGGCGCGACACCTGAACCTCAAAATCGCTGAACTGCGCCAGCTGAACCCGGCCTTGCGGCATCCGGTATTCCGCGGTCAGAAATATGTGCCCAAAGGATACCGCCTGAGGTTGCCCTATAGAAATGATAAAGATTGGGAAACTTTAGTCGCCAAAATTGAAGATCAATTTTACAAGCACTATCAGAAAAAAAGCCGCATCTACATGGTCCAACGGGGCGATACCGCCGGAGAAATTGCCAGAATACATGGTGTCAAACTGGCGGATTTGATTGCGGCCAACAATTTAAATTCCCGGTCGACCATTTATGTCAACCAGAACTTAAGAATTCCGCTGCCGGATGAAAAACCCATCCTGGTTGCCAAGCGCCAGCCGGACAAACCGCAAAAAGCAAAAGATGCGGTGGCGTCGCAGTCTAAACAGATCGAGAAAGTTGTATTACCCCAGGAAGATCCGGAGATGCGTCTGTTGATTGCCGGCCGATCGGCTGCGCAGACATCCAAAGGCCTCGATCCGAAGATGCGGCTAACAGCAGCCCATGAACAGTCCTTGCCGGCTTCCGGTCAGAAAACTGATCTTGCGCAAGAAAAAGCGTTAAAAGCATCGCCCAAAGATCAACCGGACAACAGCCTGTTTGTAGCCAACCCCACGGTCGAATACTCCCCCAACCCGAAGATCGATACCAAACCGACGGTTGTGGTCGCATTGAGGGAGGCAGACAAACCTGAGACTGAATCGGCTCCGGTATTGGCCGACCTTGCACCCGATTCTGAAGAAAAACTCAGGGTATCCGAATTTTCACCGGCAAACCCACCAGACCATGACATGTTTGTAGCCAATCCCATGGTTGAGAGTCTGCCCGTTCATGAGGAGCGCAACCAGCTGCCGGTTGAAGTAGCCACGGTTGGGATTGAATCGAAGGCTATATCCCCGCTTCCGGCCGCCCGTCCGGCAGCGCCTGCCAATGACAGCCTCCAGAATAATCCTGAAGTCGTTCTGGCCAATCTCGCCGTCAAGAAGACCTGGGACCAGAATGGAAAACAGGTGGGTATCATACGGGTGGAGGTTGAGGAGACGCTCGGGCATTATGCCGAGTGGCTAAATGTTCCGGCCAGGGAAATCCGGCGCTTAAATGGATTTCGTTACGGACGCGCGCTGCATCTAAATCAGAAAATAAAGATACCGCTGCACCGGGTCACCCGTGAAGAATTTGTAGAAAAACGATTTGAACACCACCAGGAGTTAGCCGAAGACTTTTTTGCATCCTATCGAGTTGAAAAAGTCATGACCTACTCCATCAAAAAGGGCGACAATATCTGGACCCTGTCCTACCAGGAATTTGAAGTACCGCTGTGGCTGATCAAAAGATACAATGCCGGTGTGGACTTCAGCGCACTTATGCCTTCGCAGAAGCTATTAATCCCGATAATAGAAAAAAACGTCTAAACTTGCATTTAAGCCATCATCTTTTGACTGTGGACTGCGTTGTGCTTCGCTTCAAAATGCTCACGTACTAACGTGTACGCTCCGCTTTTGAACCGAATCACGCCTTGTCCACAGCCAAAATCTAATGGTTTAAATGCAAGTTTGACAGTTCTTGCTGACGAATAACCATTTGAAAAGTTTCCTATCTGAAAATGAGAAATTTTTTCGATGTGCAAGGCCGCACAAAGGTTTACGACGAGGCGTACTTGTAGTACGTCGAGGAAGTAAACCTGCGGAGAACGCCGCACATCGGGAAAAGGGCCATTTTCGGATGGAAACTATATGGGAGGAGCGATAGTCACCAAAAGCCGCAGGTCGGTTTTGGCGCGCAGGCCGTGGGGTTCG
>JAIVWA010000215.1:0-7440 GCA_049190255.1 Gammaproteobacteria bacterium
GTTAAAATCTCAAATACCAAGCACCAAATTACAAATAAATCTCAAACTACAATATCCAATGACCAAAACAGATGAACTTGCAAAACGTCAAAACCGTTCTTTCTTAAGATCATATTCGCATTTGGGATTTTGAATTTTGGTCATTGTGATTTATTTGGAATTTGGTATTTGTGTTTTGGAATTTCCGGCTTGTCCGGGTTAGGGTATAATCCATTCTAAACTTTATCGTTCCGCCTTCGGCGGGCCATTTATTCAATCCTATATCCGCGATTACAAACTGACCCTATGACCGAACGTCATCCTTTTCTGACAGGCTTTTATGACAAACTGATCCTCAAACGCCCGGGAATCATCATCCTCTGCATTCTGGCAGCAATCGCTTTTCTGGGTTACAAAGCCAGAGATTTCAAGCTGGACGCCTCCGCGGAAACCCTGCTTCTTGAGACTGATGAAGACCTGCGATATTCACGTATTATCAAATCCCGTTACGGGGGCTATGATTATTTGTTGATGACCTATGCCCCCAAATCCGATTTGTTCTCAGATAAGGCATTGGCTGACCTGGCACGGTTGAAGAAGGAATTAATGCAGCTGAATTCAGTATCGTCGGTTGTTACCATTTTGGACATCCCGCTGCTGGAAAGCCCCCCGGTGCCGCTCAAAGAGTTGGCGTCTAACATTCAAACCCTCCAATCACCAACGGTTGATCGCAAACTGGCCCAGGTGGAGCTGCAAAACAGCCCTCTTTACCGGAACCTGCTGGTCAGTCCCGATCTTAAAATCACCGCCCTTCAGATTAATTTCTGGACCAACGAGATTTATGCAAACTTAATTGCCCGCCGTGACCGAATTCTGACAAAACAGACCGACGGCCGACTGATGTCGGCAGAGATTGCCGAATTTAAGCAGGTTACCACAGAATTAAAAAAGAGCAGGGATGAGCGAAAAAAAGTTCGGCATCAGGATATTGCAAAAATCCGTGCCATTATGGACAGCTACCGTCAGGATGCCCAGCTCTTCCTGGGCGGCATCAGCATGATCGCCGATGATCTGATCAGTTTTATTAGAAAAGACCTGAAGATCTTTGGTCTCGGGGTTCTTTTTTTTCTAATCGTTGTCCTGGGCTTTATTTTTAGAAATAAGCGCTGGGTCATATTGCCGATTCTTTGCTGCGCCTTTTCGGCCATCGCCATGATGGGGTTTCTGGGGATGTTCGGCTGGCAGGTGACGGTCATATCCTCCAACTTCATTTCTTTGCAGCTGATCATCACCATGGCAATTACGATCCATTTGATTGTGCGTTACCGGGGCCTTGCCCTAAATCGGCCTGATGCCGAACATCGTGAACTTGTTTTAGATACCATCCGGTTAATGGTCACGCCCTGTCTGTTTGCCGCCCTGACGACCATGGCCGGTTTTGGCTCGCTGCTGCTCTGCAATATCCTGCCGGTCAGAACCTTCGGCTGGATGATGATCGCAGGAATTGGTGTCTCTTTGGTGGTAACTTTTTTGCTTTTTCCTGCCGGCTTAATGCTGGTAACTAAAAAGACGCCCAAGATCGGTAAAAAATCAAAATATTCATTGACGTCTTTTCTGGCGGATCTGACCGAAAACCATGGAAGAGTGGTGCTGGCGGTCAGCGTTGCGCTCTTTATCATCAGTGCGATCGGCATCTCCAGGCTGGTCGTTGAAAACAGCTTTATCGATTATTTTAAAGACACCACCGAAATCCATCAGGGCATGAAGGTCATTGACCAGAATCTAGGCGGCACCACTCCGCTGGATGTGGTTGTAGAAATTGAGGCCCCTGACGTTTCGGCCCAGGCTTCGAAATCGGAAGAAGTTGCCACCGGTGACGGCGAGTTTGACGAGTTTGATGAATTTGAAAAAAAAGAAGATGACGGTAAATATTGGTTTACCTCCGACCGGATGGCATTGGTTATAAAAATCCATGACTATCTGGAAAGCGTACCGGAAATCGGTAAGGTTTTGTCTCTGGGAACCATGTTGAAGATTGCGCAAAAGTTAAATCACGGCCAACCGCTGGATAATTTTCAACTTGCCCTGCTTTACAGTGAATTGCCGGACCGCTTTAAAGCGCTGGTGTTAGACCCCTTTGTATCGGTGGAACACAATCAGCTGCGATTCTCCGTGCGGGTTAAGGATTCCGAAAAATCTTTAAAGCGGGACGCGTTGCTCAAAAAAATCCGTCATGATCTGATCAACAAGCTGGGCTTAAAGGAGGAGAATGTTCATCTGGCGGGTTTGCTGGTGCTCTATAACAATATGCTGCAGAGCCTGTTCGAGTCTCAGATTTTGACCCTGGGAGTTGTTGTCTTGGCGCTGATGGCCATGTTTTTGCTTCTTTTTAAATCATTTAAAATAGCACTGATTGCCCTGGCGCCAAATCTGCTGGCTGTCGGAGCCGTTTTAGGGTTCATGGGCTGGATGAAGATTCCACTGGATATGATGACCATCACCATCGCAGCCATCAGCATTGGAATTGCCGTTGATAATACGATTCACTATATCTACAGATTCAAAAATGAGTTCGAGTTCAGCCAGAATTACATAAAGACAATGCATTACTGTCATGGCAGCATCGGTTACGCCATGTACTACACATCGGTGACGATCATTATCGGTTTTTCTATTCTGGCCCTTTCCAATTTCCTTCCCACTATTTACTTCGGCCTGTTGACAGGATTGGCCATGCTGATCGCCCTGTTGGCGGCCCTGACCCTGTTGCCGCAATTACTGATTGTTGTTAAACCTTTTGGACCGGAAAGAAGCTAGCAATAGTCATTCGTCAATCGACATTCGTCATTCCTCTACCCTCCCTTTTCTTCCCTGCGATAGGGCTTCAGCAGACTGGCCGGGATTGAGGCCTTTCTGGAAACACTGATCAGGGCAACAATGGTCAGCAGATAGGGAATCATCAGGAATAAATGAAAGGAAACGGCAATACCCAGGCCTTGCAGTCTTAGCTGAAGAGCATCCAGAAAACCAAAGATAAGGGCCCCGAAAGCTCCCTTGAGAGGGTCCCAGTTGCCAAAGATAACCATGGCAATGGCCACCCATCCCCGGCCGCCGATCACATCTATCAGGAACATGTTCTGATGGGCCAGGGTGAGAAAGGCACCGCCGATACCCATAAGGGCGCCGCCCGCCACCAGGCATAGGGTGCGGGTCAACAACACATTAACACCGACCGTGTCGGCAACCACGGGGTTTTCGCCCACCGTCCGGATCTTCAATCCAATTTTGGTCTTGTAGAGCAGAATCGACAGGGCCGGGATAAGAAGCCAGGCAATGTAAGTCAGTGAATATTGTGTGAACAGGCCCGGGCCAATCACCGGAATCTTGGAAAGCAGCGGGATGGTGATCTGCTTAAAGGGCTGGATGATCGGCGGTACGGTGGGGGCACCGAAATGCAGCCGGTAAATAAACATGGCCAGACCGGTGGCAAACAGTGTAATCCCCAGTCCGGACACATGCTGGCTCAATCCCAGATAAACCGCCAGAAACGCCATTAAAAGCCCCAGAAGCATTCCCACCCCGGCGCCGGCCAGCACACCCAGCCAGATGGAGCCCGATGTAAAGGTGACCAGAAATCCGGTCATGGCGCCCATCAGCATGATGCCTTCAATGCCCAGATTCAGCACGCCGGCTCTCTCGGAAAGGATCTCACCGAGGGTGGCAAATATAATCGGTGTCGCCATTCTCATCGTGGCCCCGATGAGGCCGGATATAAAAACAATATCGAGAAGCTCACTCATTATTTCTTCATCACCTTTATTTTATATTCCGTAAAAAGCAGGAAAATGAGCATCACCATCAGCGACATTCCCTGGATAACCTCGGCGATATAGGACGGCACGCCGGTCATCCGGCTCATGGTCTGGGCACCGACGATAATGACGCTGAAAAAAAGTGAAGAAAAGAGCACTCCCACGGGATGAAGATTGCCCAGCATGGCAATCACGATTCCGGAATACCCGTAACCGGGGGAAATATCCATAATCAGACGATATTGAATCGCGCACAGCTCTCCCACCCCGGCCAGACCTGCCAGCCCGCCGGATATCAGCGCGGTCCATATGATCACCGAGGTGGTATTGATACCGCCGAAATGCGCGGCTCGGATGTTTACCCCCACGGCCTTGGACCGGTACCCGAAGGTTGTCTTCTGGTTGATAAACCAAATGACAAACACTGCAAAAAATGCGACCAGAATTCCCATATGAAACCGCGAACGCGGCATCAAAATGGGATACCAGGCGGCCTTGATGATGGCCGCCGAGCGAGGCCAGCTGGAGCCGGGCTGTTGCAGCGGGCCAAAAAGCAGGGCGCCCATGATATGGATCATGACATAGTTCAACAGAAGGGTGGAAACCACATCATCCACTTTCAGTTTTGTTTTCAGAATAGCAGGAATGGCGGCCCAGATACCCCCGCCCAGAAATCCTCCGATAATAACAATCGGCAAAACAAAGGGCTGGGGCACGCCGCCCAGATTGATACCCAGCACGGTGGCCGCCAGCGCGCCGGCCAGCAGTTGTCCTTCAGCGCCGATATTCCAGAATTTGGCCCTGAAAGCAAAGGCCACTGCCAAACCTGTCAATAAGAGCGGACTGGCCTTTACAAATGTTTCCAGAAGGTTGAACCGGGTTCCCAGCGCGCCGTAAAAAAGGTAGTAGTAAGATTTCCAGAGGTGCCCGCCGGCCAGCAGGATCGGAATGGCAGAAAGAATCAGGGTTGCTAAAATAGCCGCAATCGGGATTCCGATTTTGGCCCAGCCCGGTAGAGGTTTGCGTTTGATGATCCTGAACTTGATCATTTAGTTACCTTTAGGTTTACTCCGCTCATCCAAATACCGATCTGCTCCCGGGAAGCATTTTTCCCGGCCGCTTCTCCCATGATCTCTCCCTCATAGATCACAACAATCCGATCGCTCAACGCAAATACCTCATCCAGATCCTCCGATATCAACAGAATACCGGCGCCTCTTTCCCTCTCCTGCAGGATTCTCTGGTGAATATACTCCATGGCGCCCACATCAAGCCCGCGCGTGGGCTGAGAGGCGATGACAACCGCCGGTTTACCCGCCAGTTCTCTGGCCAGCATGACTTTTTGCAGGTTTCCGCCGGATAAACTCTTGGTGACGGCATCCCGGCCGGCGGTCGCAATATTGTAAGCGCTTATCAGTTCATCGCTGGTGCGGTGAATTCTTTTCGATTTCATTAAACCCCAGGTCTGAAACTCGGCCGACCCATGGTCTTCCAGAATCAGGTTCTCCTCGACGGAAAGATCCATCAGCAGGCCCGTATCTATGCGGTCCTCGGGTATTCTTGCCATCTTTAATTTGATGGCCGCTGACGGGCTTCCAAATTTAAGGGGGGTGTTGTTTATTTTGATGACTCCCCGGGTTGGGTCCCGCAGGCCGAAGAGTATTTCCGAAAGCTCTCGCTGCCCGTTTCCGGAAATCCCGGCCATGCCCAAAATCTCATTTTGTCTGACCACCAGATTGAGGTTTTTTAAGGCCGGCAGTTTCTTGTCGTTCAGGGCATCAAGAGTCTGAATTTCCAGCACCGGCCGGCCGGGTTCGAGTTGCTTTTTATCGATATCCTCAAGCAATTCCCGGCCCACCATAAGATTCGCCAGTTCTCGGGTGCTGGTTTCAGCGGTATGTCGTTCCGCCACGACCTGACCGCCTCTCAAGACCACGATGCGATCTGAAATATCCATCACCTCATTTAGCTTATGGGATATAAATACAACCGCTCGTCCTTCCGCCACAAAGGACTTCAGGGTTTTAAACAGATCTTCGGTTTCAGCCGGGGCCAGAACAGCCGTCGGTTCATCCATGATGAGGATGTCTACTTCCCGGTACAGGGCCTTGAGAATTTCTACTTTCTGCTGTTCACCCACGGACAGCGTCCACACCCGGGCCTCCGGATCGATCTGAAGCCCGAACTTTTCCTGAAGCGCAAGCAGCTTCCGGCGGGCGGTCTTTAAATCCAGAAAAATGCCTTTACCGGATTCGGTACCGATAATGATGTTTTCAAGCACAGTTTGAGAGAAAACCAGGGCAAAGTGCTGATGAATCATACCGACACCGCGGGCGATGGCATCTTTGGGTGATGAAAGATCAGCTTTTTCCCCTTTGATAAAAATTTCACCCTCATCGCAAGCGTAATACCCGAAAAGGATGTTCATCAACGTCGTTTTGCCGGCACCATTCTCACCCAGCAGCGCGCAAATTTCCCCGGAATAAAGGTTGAAGGTAACCTTATGGTTGGCCGTAACATCCAGAAAAGACTTTGTAATGGAGGACATTCTGACCATTGGCTGTTGGGTATCAACCATTGAACACCTCAAGGGATGGATATTATACTAAAAATGTAATAAAAATAATCCGGAACTAAAGCGGTTTTTTCTTTTACTCTTTAGGGTGTCCGGAAAATTCGAAATCCGAAGCACGAAATCCGAAACAAATTCGAATTACCAAAATTTAAATGACCAAAACAGAACTATGATCGCTGTAGTGCCAGTAATGCTATTGTTTTGGTCATTGGAACATTTTGATTTAGAATTTGTTTCGTATTTCGATATTCGTGCTTCGGATTTCCGGGATCTGTGTTATTCCGATACCGGCTTCTGCTCATCCACCGGGACACGGTAGGTTCCGTTCATAATCTTCTGTTCGAGGTCCTGGATTTCTTTGACAACGTCGGCCGGCAGGGTTTTTTCAAAGGAATGAAAAGGAGCCAGCCGGGAGCCGCCTTTGGCCATCATGGACCATTCCCCGAGATCCATGGATAACCAGGCTTTTTTCTTTATCATTTCAATGGCGAACTTAATGGTGGGATACATATCCCATACAGGACCGGTAATCACCACCGACGGCGCCAGCGCATTCTGATCGGACATGTTGCCGAAGGCCAGAATACCTTTTTCTTTGGCGGCTTCAAAGACGCCGAACCGTTCGGCATAAATCAGGTCCGCGCCGGCTTCAATTTGAGCGATGGCGGCTTCCTTGGCTTTGGGAGGATCAAACCAGCCGCCGATATAGGATATTTTGACCTTGACTTTGGGATTGACTTTAAGCGCCCCGGCCTTGAAGGCATTCACCAGGCGGTTGACCTCTCCAATAGGGATCGCCGCGACCACACCGAGCACATTGCTTTTGGTCATCCTGCCGGCGATGACGCCGCAAAGATAAGCAGGTTCGTGAATCCAGTTGTCAAAGACGGAAAAATTCGGGGCCACCGGGCCGAACTCCGATCCGAAGGCAAAGGCGATCTCGGGATAATCTTTGGCCACCCTTCGGGCCGGATCTTCGCCCGCCATAAAGGCATCGCCCACGATCAGGTCAAATCCTCTTTCAGCATACTCCCGAAACACTTTTTCGAAATCCGCGGCAGCTATTTTTTCGGT
>JAIVWA010000216.1:0-7436 GCA_049190255.1 Gammaproteobacteria bacterium
AGAACTATCCATTTCAATCGGCCAGATTGGATCGCGGGAATAAAGCTCGATACTCGATGCTCGATCCTGGATACTCGATCTAAGGTCCTCGGTCGACATTGCTGAATACTAATTGTTGGCTTTTGTATCCTGGTCCGGCGGTGAAGGCCGGCGGAAGTGAATAATAGGCTAATAGCTATTAATTAGTGAATTCCCAAAACGAGAGTTTGTTGTATAAATGAAGAATAGCCCTTCCGCTCATAATCAATTTAAAGATTGCCAGTTCTTTGCTGATGTGGAGGATAAAGCAACCAGAACTGTGCACTCAGTATCGAGCATCGAGCATCCAGTATCGAGCATCCAGTATCGAGTATCGAGCATCGAGCATCGAGTATCCAGCATCGAGCATCGAGTATCCAGCATCGAGCATCGAGTATCCAGTATCGAGCATCCAGTATCGAGTATCCAGTGATTTACCACTACATGTGGTGCCATAAATTGTCCTTATATCCAGATGTTGTAAGGTGCGCCGGAACCATTTAAAATCAGATTTTTTGTCATTTTGTTTGGTTAAAAACACTTGACAAGCCCAGGGTTGAATGATATTGTTTTCACCTTATAGCTACTGTATCCTATTGAAATTATTTGGAATCTTTTCATTATGATTTCATTTTAAATCGCTTGTATTGCCAAAGAGTTTAACCGGATAGGGGTTCCGGTTGCTATAGAATAAAAAACCCGAGATATAGAAAAAATCGAGCCAAAGTGTGCATCTTTGGTCAACACTATGAAGGGAGGTGCAAACGAACGTTTTTTTAGGAGCATTAATTGCAGAGGTAAAAACCAAATTGTTAGAAAAACAAAATTAGGAGGTATACTAAATGCCAAGTTTTGTAATAACTGAAAAATGTGACGGCTGTAAAGGCGGGGACAAAACCGCCTGTATGTACATTTGCCCCAACGACCTGATGGTTCTGGAACCCAACTCGATGAAGGCCTACAATCAGGAGCCGGATCAGTGCTGGGAATGCTTTTCCTGCGTCAAGATTTGCCCGACCCAGGCCATCGAGGTCAGAGGCTATTCCGACTTTGTGCCCATGGGAAGTTCCGTTATGCCGATGCTGGGTACCGAAGATGTCATGTGGACCTGCAAGTTCAGAAACGGGCTCATCAAACGCTTTAAGTTCCCCATCCGGACCACCCCCGAAGGACAGGCCAATGCTTATCTGGACCTGAAGGGCAATGACCTTGAAAGTGGGCTGCTGTCGACCGAAGAAGCAGACGGCATGGAGTTGCGTGGACCTGCAGCTGACCAGCTGGTTTAGACCTGCAACTCAGGTGTAAAGATGACGAATACTTACTGTACTTACTGTTTACTTTTAATTAGTGATTTAAGGAGGATGCAATATGGCATTACCAAATACCCCTTTGGGTGAACTCAAGGCTGTTAGGGACCCGGAAGTCGAAGAGCGAGAAGTTGATGTTCTCATCGTTGGCGGCGGCATGGCTGCCTGCGGCTCGGCGTTTGAAGTTAAAAAATGGATGTCCGACGACCAGAGCGTTCTGCTGGTGGACAAAGCCGCCCTGGAAAGAAGCGGCGCGGTGGCGCAGGGACTTTCTGCAATTAACACTTATATTGGCGAAAATGCTCCTGAAGACTACGTGCGCATGGTGCGCAACGACCTGATGGGTATTGTCCGCGAAGACCTGATTTTTGATCTGGGCTTACACGTGGACGATTCCGTCCATCTGTTTGAGGAATGGGGACTGCCGATCTGGAAAAAATCCGAAGAAGGCAAAACCCTGGACGGCAAAAAAGGCCAGAAAATGGGAACCCTGAAATCAGGCGCCTCCCCGGTGCGTACCGGTAAATGGCAGATCATGATCAACGGCGAATCCTACAAACGAATTGTGGCCGAGGCCGCCAAGCTGGCGATCGGTGAAGAAAATGTTCTGGAAAGGGTTTTCATCGTCGAACTGCTGCTGGACGCCAACAAAGAAAATCAGATCGCCGGCGCGGTCGGTTTTTCCGTCCGTGAAAACAAGGTTTTCATCATCAAATGCAAGACCATGATGGTGGCTTGCGGCGGCGCGGTAAACATCTACCAACCGCGAAGCGTGGGTGAAGGCAAAGGACGGGCCTGGTATCCGGTTTGGAACTCCGGCTCCACTTACACCCTGTGCATGAAAGTCGGTGCCGAGCTGTCCATGATGGAAAACCGCTTCACCCCGGCCCGTTTTAAAGACGGTTACGGCCCGGTGGGCGCCTGGTTTTTGCTGTTCAAGGCCAAGACCCTCAACGGTCTGGGCGAGGCTTTTGCCGGCAGTGATGCCGCCAAGGCCGAGCTGGAAAGATTTGCGCCATACGGAACCGCGGCCATCACCCCGACCTGTCTGCGAAACCACCTGATGCTTTTCGAGATGAAGGAAGGCCGCGGGCCGATTATGATGGATACGGTCAGCGCCCTGGCGGAACTTGGCAAGACCATGGACAAAAAAGAGCTCAAACATCTGGAGTCCGAAGCCTGGGAAGACTTCCTGGATATGACCTGCGGCCAGGCCAACCTGTGGTGCGCCACCAATACCGAGCCTGAAAAGAAAAATTCCGAGGTCATGCCGACCGAACCGTATCTGCTCGGATCACACTCCGGCTGCTGCGGTCTGTGGACCTCCGGTCCGGATCTGGATTGGGTGCCGGATGCTTACAAGATCAAGGCCGACAACGGCAAGGTTTACAACCGCATGACCACGGTCAACGGCCTGTTTACCTCCGGCGACGGTGTGGGCTGCTCCGGTCATAAATTTTCTTCCGGTTCTCACGCCGAGGGAAGAATGGTCGCCAAAGAACAGGTGCGTTACGCCAAAGATCATGCCGACTATTCACCGGCCCTCGCCCAGAGCACCGAAGAGCTGGTCGACATCGTTTACAAACCGGTGCGGACCTACCTGGACCATTGCGAATACACCACGGCCGACGACGTCAACCCCAACTACATCAAGCCCAATGGCATGATGTATCGCATGATGAAGGCCGGCCATGAATACGGTGCCGGAACGGCCACCTTCTACCAGACCACCAGCAAGAACCTGGAGATCGTCATGGATCTGCTCCAAACCATGCGGGAAGACAACGAAAAGCTGGCCGCCGGTGATCTGCATGAACTGATGAGGGCCTGGGAGATCCAGCACCGGATCTGGACGCTTGAATCCCATCTGCGCCATATCCAGTTCCGCAAAGAGACCCGCTATCCCGGCTTCTACTATCAGGCCGATTATCCGGGAACGGATGATGAGAACTGGTTCTGCTTCGTTAACTCCAAGTATGATCCGAAAGAGCAGAAATGGGATATCTTCAAGAAAGACTACGTGAAGATCATCAAGGACTAACCGAATGTCGGCAGTGATACATCGTCGATGACATAACGCCTCCAGGTGTCTTGGGACACCTGGAGGTTTTTGTTAATACGGAGGGAAAGCATGACAGAAGAACAAACAGTCCCTGCCAGTGGAAGCATCTTAGTCGTTGGCGGAGGGATCAGTGGCTTGACCACGGCGCTGGAAGCCGCCGAAGTGGGGTACGAGGTTTTCTTGGTCGAAAAAAATCCTTTTCTGGGCGGACGGGTAGCTCAACTCAATCAATATTTTCCCAAGCTATGCCCTCCGACCTGCGGACTTGAGATCAATTTCAGGCGCATTAAGGATAATCCAAGAATAAAAGTCTTAACCCTGGCGGAAGTTGAAAAGGTTGACGGAAGCCCCGGCAACTACGACGTGGCCATTAAGGTCAATCCCCGCTACGTTAATGAAAACTGCACCTGTTGCGGAGATTGTGCGGCGGCCAGCCAGACCGAAATCGACAGCGAATTCGACTTCGGTATGAAAAAGAACAAAGGCGCCTATCTGCCCTTTGAAATGGCCTTTCCGTCCCGGTTTGTGATTTCCCCGGAAATTATCGGCAGCGACGATGCCCGGCGCTGCAAAGAGGCCTGCAAATACGATGCGATCGATCTGGACATGGCGGCCAAAACGCTGAACTTAAACGTGGGTTCCATTGTCTGGGCCACCGGCTGGCAGCCCTATGATGCCGCCAAAATTGACAATCTCGGTTTCGGTCAGTACCCCAACATCATCACCAACATGATGATGGAGCGGCTGGCGGCGCCCAACGGGCCGACCCGGGGCAAAATCGTGCGCCCGTCGGATGACAAGGAGCCTGAAAGCGTCGCCTTTGTGCAGTGTGCCGGATCCCGGGACGAGAATCATTTGCCTTACTGCTCCTACATTTGCTGCATGGCATCTCTGAAGCAGGCCACCTATGTTCGCGAACGATACCCGCAAGCCAAAATATATGTGTTCTACATCGACTTGCGGACACCGGGATACCGCTATGAAAAATTTTACGAGAAAATCAAGGAAGATGAGAACATCTTTTTTATCAAAGGCAAGGTGGCCGAGGTCAGCGAAGACCCGGCCAACAAGAATATTACCGTGGTTGCCGAAAATGCCGTAACCGGCGAAAAAATCCACCAGACTGTGGAGATGGTTGTTCTGGCTACCGGAATGCAGCCCACCACCGCAACAGACAAACTTCCGGCGGATTTAACGTACACCGAGGACGGATTTATCATCAATAATTTTGAAAGCGGCGGAATGTTTGCAACCGGATGCGCCAACAAACCGGCTGACGTGGTGTCATCCAATCAGAATGCAACCGGCATGGCTTTAAAGGCCATTCAAACCCTGGTGAACAGGTAGGAGGTTATCCATGGATAAAAAATATGGTGTGTATATCTGCGAAGGCTGTGGGATTGGAGAGGCCCTGGATATCGAAAAGCTTTGCGATGTACCCAAGGAAGAAGGCTTGGCCGTTAAGACCTGCCCGGTACTGTGCGGCAAAGAAGGCGTTGAGCTTCTCAAAAAAGACATTGCCGACGACGGCGTCAATACCCTGGTGCTGGCGGCCTGCTCGCGCCGGGTGCTCTATGATGTGTTTCGGTTTGACGGCTGCATCGTTGAGCGGGTCAACCTAAGAGAGCAGGTGGTGTGGTCCCATCCCCGGTCCAAGTATCCGGCTCCCACCGCAGAACAAAAAGATGATGAGGAATTCATCGATCTCGTTCAAATGATGGCTGAAGACTATCTGAAGATGGGCATGGCCCGGGTGGAAAAAGTGGATCTGCCGGAGCCTTACCTGCTGGACACGTTCAGCCGCAAAATACTGGTGATCGGCGGAGGGATAACCGGGATTTCAGCGGCCATCGATGCCGCCAAAACCGGCTATGAAGTTACGATCGTTGAAAAGGAATCCGTCCTGGGCGGCAATGCTAAAAATTGGCGTAAACAGCTGCCGGGCGCTTACCCCTATGACGGCCTGATTGAGCCGACCCTGGACTCTAAAATCAAAGAACTGGAAAATTATTCCGGCATCGCGGTCAAAACCGAGACCGTGGTCGCGCGGATCGCCGGCGCGCCGGGGGAATTTACAGTTACTTTTAAAAAGCCCGGTGAGAAAACGGAGTTTGACGTTCCCTATCCCCTGCCTGACGAGATGAAGGTTGATGACAAAGGCAAAGAACTGACGGCCGAGCAGCTCCATGAAAAATTCATGGAGTACAACGAAGGCAAGCAGGACATTCTGACCCTTGATCCCAACGGTGAAAAATTCGGCGCCGTTATCCTGGCGGCCGGCTGGCGGCCCTACCAGCCCGAAGAAGGGGAATTCGCCCATCTGGGTTTTGGGGAACTGCCCGATGTGGTTACCAACCATCAGTTTGAAGAAATGGCTGCCGGCGGCCAGATCACACGGCCTTCCGACGGCCAGGAGGCCAAATCGGTGGTTTTCATTCAGAGCCCCGGCCAGGGAGACGACAAAGACTTCGCTTATGCCGGTGCCGTGACCAGCCTGGTGGCCCTTAAACAGGCCAAATACGTACGCGATGATTACGCCGACGGCAAGGCCTTTGTATTTTACCAGCACATGCGCACCCTGGGTCTGACGGAAAACTTTTACAAGAGCATCCAGCAGGATCAGGGCATCTTTTTAACCAAGGGTGAGGTCACCGCTGTTTCCAAAAACGGTGACGGCATGATCGTCGAGGCCGACAACACCCTGCTGGGCGAAAAAATCCAGGTCAAAGCCGACCTGGTGGTGCTGGCCACGGGTATGGTGCCGGTCACCAAAGATGATCCGGTGGTCAATTTGGCCTACCGCCAGGGACCGGGATTCCGCGATAATGCGCTTTTTGATGACTATGCGGATTCCAATTTTATCTGCTTTCCCTATGAAACCCAGCGGACCGGTATCTATGCCGCCGGCGGTATTCGGCGCAGCATGACGGTGGAAGAAGCCACGGAAGATGCCACCGGTGCGGCTTTAAAAGCCATCCAGTGCCTGGAGTCGACCAATCGCGGGGTTTCGGTGCACCCCAGATACGGTGATATGACCTTTCCCGACTTTTTCTTTCAACGCTGCACCCAGTGCAAACGGTGCACCGAGGAGTGTCCTTTCGGGGCCATTGACGACGATGAAAAAGGTACGCCCAAACCCAATCATACCCGCTGCCGGCGCTGCGGGACCTGTATGGGATGCTGTCCCGAGCGGATCATCA
This sequence comes from Gammaproteobacteria bacterium, assembly GCA_049190255.1. Taxonomy (GTDB): domain Bacteria; phylum Desulfobacterota; class Desulfobacteria; order Desulfobacterales; family JAFDCJ01; genus JAFDCJ01. The sequence continues at coordinate 6,588 of JAIVWA010000216.1, forward strand.
ACTTTGTTGATTACAGCATCGACAGCATCGGATCGATGGTCAAAGCCATCGGTGTGCCTTCGGAAGACGATTACGATGATCCTCCGCTGAGAATCCTGGCCCTGGTGTGTGAAAATGATGCCTACCCGGCCCTGGATATCGTCGGGTTGAACCGCATGACCTATTCGGCCAACGTCCGAATTATTCCGGTCAGGTGTCTGGGATCGGTCAACGTGATCTGGATCAAAGACGCCATGGCCCAGGGTATGGACGGCGTTTTTCTACTGGGCTGCAAGCATGGTGATGACTACCAGTGCCACTTTGTCAAAGGCAGCGAACTGGCGGAAATCAGAATGCAGAAAATCGGAGAGGCCCTTTCGAGTCTGGCCCTGGAAGAAGAGCGGGTGGCGCAGTTCCAGGTGGCGATTGACGAATACGACAAACTGCCGCAGATGATCGACGAGTTTGTCGAAATGGTCGAAGCACTCGGCCCGAACCCATTCAAAGGGTTCTAGCGCGGGGTCTAATAAGTTTCATACTTGATTTAGGCAATTTAATATTTTACCGAAACGAAGCAATCATTAATGAAAATCCGAATACCGAAATCCGAAATCCGAAACAATATCAAAACTCGAATGTTCAAAATTCTAAACAAAGGCGGTGTTGGACATCGGTTCTCTGTTTTGGTTTTTGATATTTTGTACATTTGAATTTGTTTCGGATTTCGAGATTCGAATTTCGGATTTACCCGTCTCTGACGAAAAAGTGGATGCACTTGAAGAACCTTTCATATTGCCAATACGAAAGACAAAATCTTTGAGACGGGGCACTAGGAGGTAGTAATATGGCGGAAACATACCTGATTGAGCC
>JAIVWA010000217.1:0-7399 GCA_049190255.1 Gammaproteobacteria bacterium
AGACCAAGCACCAAAAACCAAATCGCAAACAAATCCCGACGATCTAAATTCAAAATTCCAAACAAGTGAACCTTCTACAATTATGGCCAGTGGCATCATCACCAGCGGACCAGGGTTTATCTTGATTTTGCCACCTATATTAACTATGTTGAATACGAATTGGTCTGTAATGGATGCATTCGAAAAAAAGTGAGGCAGTGGGTACTGGTGTGGCAGGCCGAAGACCAAAAACTAAACACCAAATACCAAACACAAATTCTAAAATGACATTTCCCTGCAGCGGCGTAATATTATCCGGAGGATTGAGCACTCGCTTCGACGGTGCCCATAAAGCCTTTATGCGTGTCGGCGGAAAGCGCATTATAGACAGGCTCTGTGAAGTTTTTTCAGATCTGTTCGATGAAATTATTCTAGTGACCAATCATCCCGAGCAATTTCTGAATTGGGATTTGACGATCGTGACCGATATTTTCGACCTGCGGAGTTCTCTGACAGGAATCCATGCCGGCCTTTTCTACATGAAGAATCCCTATGCCTTTTTCTCGGCCTGTGATACACCGTTTTTAAATAAAGCGCTGGTTGAAATTCTGGTTGAACAAATTGAACAAAAATTTGATATTATTATGCCGCAAACGGCCGCAGGCTTTGAACCGTTGTGTGCCATCTACTCAAAACTTTGCCTCAAACCAGCCGAACAGCACCTTAAGGAAAAAAAATTTAAGATCCAACGGGCATTTCGTTCAAATCGGATTAAAAACATACCTGAAAACATACTGCGCAAAAGGGACCCCGAACTTAAATCGTTTTTTAACATCAACACGCCGGAGGATCTGGCGCGGGCAGAGGAAATGGTCGCAAAGGGCAGATGACAGAGGTATTTGAATTCGGAATTGGGAATGCGGAATTCGGAAAGAAAAAAAGAAGAACGAGATTAGAAAGCAGAGGACTTCTGGAACAAGGAGGGTTGATGGATATAAATTTAATGCTTGAATCGATTAAAAAACATCCGGACTTTGAAAAAGCCGGAATGGTCCTGTGCCACAATGGGGTGGTGCGGGGTACATCCCGTGACGGGAGAAAAGTTAAGGGACTTAGAGTTTCAGTGAACCATCAAAAACTGGCTCAAATTATTTCCGAACAAAAGCAACAAACAGGAATTGTGGATATCAAGGTTGAGATCGCCGAAGAAAGGGATCTGGCGATCGGCGACGATGTAATGATGTTGCTGGTGGCCGGTGATATCCGGGAAAATGTCATTGCGGTGTTAACGGACACGCTCAATCTAATCAAAACAACGGTTACCCAAAAAACGGAATTTTTTATTTAATATTATTTTTGATTTAAGCCTATGGTTGGAGTGTTGGAGTATTGGTATTTAAACCCATTGCAGCCCAGCAACCCAATACTCCAGTACTCCATTACTCCAAAAATCTTCGTTCACAAGTGATTTAAGGGACATAAAGGGAAGAATGATAATTAAAATTTAATAGAATAACAAGGAACTCCCATGTCTTCATTTACTCACATAGATGACAAAGGACGGGTCCGAATGGTGGATGTAACCGACAAGAAGCCGACTGTAAGGGTGGCCAGGGCCGGTGGATCGGTTTTTCTGAAACCGGAGACATTTGACATGATCAGAGACCACAAAGTCAAAAAGGGCAATGTGCTGGAAACCGCCCGAATCGCCGGAATCATGGCTGCCAAAAAAACATCCGAACTCATTCCCATGTGCCATCCCCTGCACCTCACCCATGTGCAGGTTGACTTTGTTCCGAATGAGGCCAACCACTGTATCGGCATCGAGGCGGCCGTTCGCACCATTGATCAAACCGGAGTGGAGATGGAAGCCCTGACCGCCGTATCGGTGACGGCCTTAACCATTTATGATATGTGTAAATCCTATGACCGCGAAATGAGGATATCCGAAATTCAGCTGCTCGAAAAATCAGGCGGAAAAAGCGGCACATATAAGAGATCGGGATAGATATTTAGGTAAACGTTCAAGGATTATTCATCTTTTCCCTTTTATCTTGGCCAAGGAATATTGAATCAGCTATGAAATCTAAATTTAGCCTGAATTATCCGACTATCATTGTATCCATCATCGTAATCACCTCCATTGTTTTCGGTTGTGCGCCTGCGATTAAAAAGCCAGCTAAAGAAACTACGATGACGCAGGTGTCCTCCCGGTCGTTTCCGGATTTTTCAGATGATATGCTGTATAGCGGACTGGCGTACAGCATTTTAAAAAGCCTTTCCTACCTGCATAAAATACCTGCCGACCGCGAGTTTGTTTTCGGCCAAGACCGGTATAACACCGATCACATGATTCAATCCCTGGAACAATTTTTAGATTATATTCAGACCCTGCCTTCCACAGAGGAGTTGAATGAATTCATTCAATCCAATTATCGGGTCTATCGTTCGGTGGGCCGCGATGGATGGGGAGAAGTTTTATACACGGGATATTATGAACCTCATTTGAGGGGCAGTCTCATCCGCGGCGGGGAATATCAATTCCCCATTTATACCCGCCCACCGGATCTGATTACCATCGACCTGTCGCTTTTTAATAAAAAATATGCCGGTAAAAAAATCATCGGCCGATATACGAATGAAACGGTGGTGCCCTATTATGAACGCAGCGAAATCGACACCCAGGGCGTGCTCGAGGGCAGCGCTGAGGTTCTGGCCTGGGTTGAGGATCCTGTTGACGTTTTTTTTCTTCAAATACAGGGGTCTGGCAAGGTCTATCTGGATAACGGAGAGGTTATAAATGTCCATTACCACACCACCAATGGTCAGCCCTATCGCAGCATCGGCCGGCTGTTGATTGATGAAGAGAAAATTTCGGTGGAAGAAATGTCGATGCAAAAAATCCGTGAATATTTGCACAACCATCCGGAAGAGATGGATTCAGTTTTGAATTACAATCCCAGCTATGTGTTTTTTAAGATCGAGCCCGACGGCCCGCTGGGCAATATCAATGTCAAACTGACACCGGGGCGCTCGATTGCCCTGGATCGCCGCCTATTTCCTCCCGCCGCTCTGGCCTTCATCAAGACGGAAGCGCCGATTGTCGACAGCGCCGGACAAATTCACAGCTGGAAAGCCTTTGCCCGTTTCGCCTTAAATCAGGATACCGGCGGTGCCATCAGGGGGCCGGGCCGGGCCGACCTGTTTTGGGGAAACGGGCCCTATGCAGAAATAGCCGCAGGACATCTGAAGCACATCGGCGAGCTGTATTTTCTGGTTCTCAAACCGGACGCGTGATGCACACGGACCCTTGACACCGCGCTCCGAAACCAGTAATGAATAGCTTTTTCAACGAAATTTTACACCACCAGGTCCATTTAATTAGCAGCGGCGGTAACAATAGCAGATCACCTTTTCAGGTTAGCCGGTTGAGCCCGTTGGCCTGTTAATAAAAGATTTCTATCTTATTTTTTCGGGCGCAACGGGTCAACGGGCCAACGGGCTCAACCGATGAACACCTGTCAGCCCGAAGCGAATTGAGATTGTTTTTACGTAAACCCCAAAAAAAGTAACCAGAGGTAACCCATGTTCGGCATCGGCATGCCTGAAATGATTTTGATCCTGGCGATCGCGCTGATTGTCATCGGCCCGAAAAAATTGCCGGACCTGGCCAAATCGTTGGGTCGCGCAATGCGGGAGTTTAAAAAAGCGACCAACGAGCTTAAAGAAACCATGCAGATTGACAATGAATTGACCGAGGTAAAAAAAGCCTTTGATGACATCAATGAGGATGTCAAACAAGCGGTGGACCTGAAACCGGAATTTGAAAGAAATTCGGAGGATAAGGCCAAACTCGATGAAGCAGGAGCCGCTAAAGACCCAAAAGATGAGGCCGGGCCCAAATCAGATGATTTTGAAAATTTAAAAGATTTAAAAAAAGAGTTTGATAATCTGGAAACAGAGAATGAATCATCGCCAACCGAAAAAATCCAACCGGCCGATGGGGCTGGCGTCACTGATGATGATAAAAAAGACAAGTTAAAAGGACCTGTTGACGATGATCGAGGATGAAAAACTCCCCTTTACCTCACATCTGGAAGAGCTTCGCAAACGGCTGATTACCGTATTCATCGCCATTGGCGTCGGTTTCGTGGTTTCTTTTGGGTTTAAAGAGCGGTTGTTTACAATTCTGGTCCACCCTCTCATAAAAGTCATGAAAGAAGGGGAAACCCTAATATATACCGGTCTTCCCGAAGCTTTTTTTACTTATTTAAAAGTAGCCTTTCTCACGGGGCTGATGGTGGCCAGCCCGATCATATTGTATCAGTTCTGGATGTTTGTGGCGCCGGGATTATATAAAAAGGAGCGCAGCATGATGATGCCCATCGTTTTGCTGTCATCATTCTTTTTTATTGGCGGTGCCCTGTTCGGATATTTTGTTGTTTTCCCCTTTGGGTTTAAATTTTTTATGGGATTTGCCACCGAAACCATCCGACCCCTCCCCTCCATGAAAGAATATTTTGGTTTTTCAGCCAAGCTTTTGCTGGCCTTCGGGCTGGTATTCGAGCTTCCGCTGGTGTTAACCTTTATGGCCAAACTGGGCATCGTATCCGTTGATTTTTTAAAAAAGAACCGCAAATATGCCCTGCTCTTATTTTTTGCCGGCGCCGCCATCCTGACACCACCGGATGTGATCACCCAGATCTTGATGGCACTGCCGTTAATGGTTCTGTATGAAATCAGTATCATCGGGGCCAAAGTGTTCGGCAAAAAGAAGACCAAAGAAACGGAGGCCGAAAAAACTGAGGAAAGTAAGGCCTAAGCCCTGGGTTTTAACAATAATTGTTTGAATTTATTGTTTTTTAGACCAAACGCCGAATCTTTGAATACCACCGAGCGGGATAGCCAACAATTTATATATCTATCTAAAATTATTGCAAATTTATCATTCTAACGGCCGAAAATGATGTGTTTTGTCATTGACAAAATGGATTTTGGCTGATAAAAATAACTGTTAATCGGCTTGGTTCAAGATAAATAGAATTGAAACGGAGGGGGGATACGAGGCTATGATGAAAAAGTATTTACGGATTTCTGTAGTTGTCGTGCTGGCCACCCTGTTTATTGCGGCCGGCATCTATGCCAAAGCGGTACCTGATGTGATTCCGTTGCAGGACCCGGCCTACAAGAAGCACAAAAAGGGGGTCGTCAAGTTCGAACACAAAAAGCATTGGGACGATTACGCCAAAGAGTATCCGGAGTTTTACAAAAACGGTTGTGGTGAATGCCACCATGATAAGGACAATAAGCCCCTGACAGAGCTAAAAGAGGGGGACGAAGTACAAAAATGTATCGAATGCCACAAAATTCCGGCTGAAGCTCCCAAGGGTAAAAAAGCCAAAAAGAAGCTTTCCAAAAAGGAAAAAATAAAAGAATACCACGCCGAAGCACTGCATGCGAATTGCAAGGTCTGCCACAAAAAGTTCAACAAAAAGTATAAGCCCAAAAAGGCACCGACAACCTGTAACAAGTGCCATCCCAAAACCAAGAAAAAATAAAATTTGAATTATACTTAAAAAAGTGAGGGGTAAGTATCGTAAGGATACTTGCCCTTCTTATTATTTTTGTCTTTTTAGCACAACTCCCATCCAATCCAATTCTTTTTCCTGCCACACAACTTCAAATTGTTTCCTGGCATAAGCTTTAATTAAATCAGCCAATTCATGACTGCGAATCCCTGAAAAAACGATAAATCCATCTGGATTGGTAATTTTCCTCAAATATGGGCATATTTTTTTCAAGGTAGGATAGCGCAAATTAGCGGTCACCAGATAAAATGATCCATCCACGGTTTCAAGATACTGATCTGAAATTTTTATTCGATCCTCAAGACGGTTAATCAAAACATTTTCTTTGGCTTCGGACCGGGCAGCAGGATCAATATCGATACCTACGCCCCTGTGAATACCCATCCCAACAGCTGTGATGACCAGGATACCCGATCCGGTACCGATATCCAAAACCCTGCTTCGATCCTCAGGCCTATCTGATTTGATTTTTTTCAGGACATATTCGATACCTCTGATTGCCAGCCGTGAGGTCGGATGCCGGCCGTCACCAAAGGAGGCTCCGGGCTTGATCTGAATGACAACATCTTCGGATTCTGGCTGATAATTATGACCCGGAGGTTTTAATACCACATGGGTCGATACCCGAACGGGTTTATTAAAGGAAGGTTCGAGAAACGTGGATCCAAACTCATAGGTATAGACAAGCTCACCGTCAGAAACCAGATCCCGGATGACGGCTTTAACCTGCTTTTTAGTCAAGCCATGGGTTTCAATAAGCGCTTTTTCGAGAGCAGGCGGGGTAACTCTAACGGTCGAACCAGCTACCATGCGAAGAACATGCTTCCGCACTGTCACAAGATCACCCGTATTTTTTTCAGATCCTCTTTTCATAGAGCCGTTAAAATAAACCTAAGGATGACTTTGCCAGAGGCTCATATACAAGGCATGCGAGTCTTGAGGAAAGAGGCTGTACGAAGAGTACGCCGGATTGACGAAAGGCGAGCATAACGCAGTAGATGAGCCTCTGGCAAAGTCATCCCTTTTGGAAGAGGGTTGCCCTGCGGATCAGAGCCCCCGCCCACTCCGGGGTGCCGACGGCATGCACATGGGTGTAAGTGGCCAATACGTTTTTGTAAACAATCCCGTCCCGATCTTTTTCGATTCCCACCCCCCGTTTCATATGAAAAACCAGATCATTTTTATCTCCGGTCCAATTTGACACCCGGGAATAATGAAATTCATGGCCTCTGATTTCTGATCCGACCTCGTAATAGGGATTTTCGCGCTCAACTTTGAAGATGGTGTATCCATGCCCCTGGGGTCGCTGGTAAAAATCAAAGGTCAGCGGAAGAATTCCGACCATGGGGTAGGATTTGTTTTCCAAAACCAGATTCTCTCCCAGATACATCAACCCGCCGCACTCGGCGTAGATGGGCAAACCGTCCTTTGCCAGAGCTTTTAGCTGCGAACTGAAATTCTTATTGTTCGAAAGCTGTTCGGCATGGGTTTCAGGGAAACCGCCGCCGATGTAAAGGGCATCCAGCTCGGGCAGCCCCCTGTCCTTGAGCGGGCTGATAAAAATAACTTCAGCACCCCCGGCGGCAAGCGCATCGATGTTTTCAGGATAATAAAACTGAAACGCCGAATCCTTGAGAATGCCAATGCGGGGCTTTGGCTGCTGGCCGCCCCCCTTCGCCCTTCGGGCTACGGAGGGCAGGCTGGTTGCTGGTTGCTGGTTTCCGCATTCCCTCCGGGGCGTAAGTCCCTCCGTGCCGGAGGCCGCATTCCGAATTCCCAATTCAGATTTCTGTCCTCTGATTTCCGCATTCAATCCGGGTGCTTGTTGGGCA
>JAIVWA010000218.1:0-1315 GCA_049190255.1 Gammaproteobacteria bacterium
TTTTGCGCTCTTCAATCTCCTGCTCATATTGAGCGTTAATTTTGGCCAGCTCAGCGGTACGTTCCCCAACCAGTTCTTCGAGATGATCATGATATTTTCGCAACTCCCTCTCCGCTTTTTTCTGGGCACTGATATCCCGCAGGGTAACGATGTTGCCGGCCGGCTTATCGTTACGATCATAATAAAGGGTGGAACTCAGTTGAACATCCAGCACCCGGCCGTCTTTGGTCATCCGCTGCGTTTCAAACAGCTGGATCTTTTTGCCGCTTAACATATTCTCGATGGCCACCTTGGTTTCCGGCCAGTTTTCCTGCGGTACAAACTCAATTTGTTTGCCTAACAACTCTTTACTTGAAAAGCCAAATGTTTGTTCAAAGGCAGGGTTAACATAGGTCGCCTTGCCCTGGATGTTGTAAAGAACGATGGGATCAGGAGACGATTCCAAAAGCAGGCGATAGCGCTGCTCGCTTTCTTTTAGCGTTGCCTCCGTGCGTTTTCTTTCCGTCAGCTCTCGGCGCACATTCGCATAAAGTTTGGCTTTGTCCAGGGCAACCAGCGCCAGTTCGGCGAAACGGCCCAAAACGGCAATATCTTCCTCTTTAAATCGTCTGCCGGGTTTCACACTGGCAAGCCCGATGACGCCGTGAACCCGCTTGCGGTCTTTCAGCGGAATCCCCACCACCGAATGAAGATCATCCAGGGATTTGTCACTGAGACGCCCATCCCAGGAACGATAATCGGCCACCAGCAGGGGCTTTTCAGATTCCCAGACCTTGCCGCCCAGCCCCACGCCTCTTTTTACCCGTCGGCCCAGTTGGCTCTTAAAAAACCCCATTCCCACCTGCATTTGGATTTCGTCTTCGCCGGGTTCATGCAGGTAAATGTAACCGTGTTCGGTCCCGATAAGTTTGGTGGCCCGCTGCAAAACTGCCTCCAGCAGTTCTTCTTTATCCAGGTGGTCGATGAGCCCGATGGAAGTTTCATGCAGGGCTGTCAGATACTCATTTTGCCGGCGGAGGGTTTCTTCAGCCTGCTTAACCTTGTAGATCTCCCTTTCAAGCTCACCGGCACGGTGCACCAGTTCCTCATCGGTCAATTTTTCGGTTTTTAAATCCAACACGGCTATGTCCTCCGGACAAGAATGTCGAATGTCAATTGACGAATGTCGAATGGTGGAAGTCGCTTCGCTCCATCGTCTTGATTATACAAGTATTAAAATAGATACTATTCCTTAATTTGACATTCGACAATCGTCATTTGCCATTCCTTGGTCATTTGTTCTTACTGGCCGTTTTTCTGGATGTAATAAAAAGTG
>JAIVWA010000218.1:1325-7376 GCA_049190255.1 Gammaproteobacteria bacterium
ATGATGAATGACCTATGAATGACGAATGTCGAATGACGAATGACGAATTGTGGAGTCGCTTCGCTCCACCGTTTTTATAGAAATAATTCCAATATAAAACGACAGAATTCCTTCATTATTCATTCGTCAATCGTCATTCGACATTCCAAATGTTCGACAATCGTCATTTGCCATTCCTTGGTCATTTGTTCTTACTGGCCGTTTTTCTGGATGTAATAAAAAGTGCAGTAAGTTCATAGGCTTCTTTGAGCAAAGGATCGACAAGATCTTTCTTAATCATATTCTCATCAACAATGAACTCCAACCAGAAATAGGATTCATCTGCTTCTTCGATGACGATACTTAGCTTGGAAATAAAACTTGCTTTTGATTGCGCAATACAGGCAGCCCGATAGTTAGCTGCAACTGAGGTGGAACATCGGATTAATTGTCCCCGAATGTGATTTCCTAACGGGGTATTCGGCAGTGCCATTGCCAATTTGACACATCGATGCGCAAATTCTTTTGTTCGCCTTTTAAGTTCATCACTCATAATCCCATTCGCATGATATTCAATTGATATTTAACAGTCAATAATGGTAATTATTAATTCAAAACGATGGAGCGAAGCGACTTCCATCATTCGACATTCGACAATCGACATTCGTCATTCCAAAGGTTCGACATTCCCTTCGGCTTCCAGCCGAAAGCTCAGATCCCTCAGGTTTTACCGTCAAAACCGATGGTGACGGTGTCGCCTTCGACAATTACCGGAACCTTGCGCGCGCCATTGGAGTGTTTCAACATGGTGTCAAGATGTTTGGCATCTTTGACCACGTTATAATAGTCTACCTGGCGGCCTTCTTTGGCAAACGCTTCACGAGCGGCCCGGGTATACGGTCAGGCATCCTTTCCGAAAAGCAGGATTTTATCAGACATTTTTTTCTCCTTGTCCGGTTGATTGGGAGTTGACGGCATCATAGCTTCAATTATCAATAATTGCAATCGGTTATAAAAAAGACTGTATCAGCTAATTTCTTACCTGTCAATAATTTCGAATTGACAAACAGGGGTAAGTTGTTAGATAGTTATAGGCTTTATATAATTGAAGGTTAATACCCTGAACCTTTGAACCTTTAACTGTTTTATGGCTGAAAACGAATCAAAAAAATACCGGAACACAATTATCAGAAACGAACTCGGCTTGCACGCGCGGTCAGCAGCCCGGATTGCCGGCATTGCCCAGAATTCCAGGGCGAATGTCTGGATACAGAAAAACGATGAAAAGGCTGACGCGTCGAGTATCATTGATATACTTACGCTGGCGTGTGCCAAGGGGACAAAAATAACGATTATCATCGAGGATCTTGCGGATACTCATATCTTAAACGCCATTGCGGATCTCGTTGATAGCGGATTTGGGGAATAAGGGATAATGTCAAAACCCGCTCTTCAGGAAATAATACTTAAGGGAATCAATGCCTCCCCCGGGATATGTATCGGCAAGGCTTATCTGGTGGATAAAGAAGGGGTGGATGTCGTTGAAAAGTATGATATCAAGGAAACAAAGCTGCAGGCTGAGGTCAAACGATTCAAGGCGGCCGTGAAAAGAGCCAGGGATGAATTTCAGTCCATCATCAAAAACCGCCCGGCAGAACTGGAGCGCGATTATATCCTCGAAACCCACATCGCATTGCTGAAAGATAAAATGCTTTACGGCCGAACCGTCGAGACCATTCAAACAGAGGCAGTCAATGCCGAATGGGCGCTCAAAAAAATCGTGTCGGGCCTGATCATGACATTTGAGAAAATGGGCGACGCTTATTTGAAAGAGCGGGCCTGGGACGTGGTGCATGTATCAGACTGCATCATGCGCAATCTGGTCGGAGCAGCCACTGAAAATATTGCCGCCATTGATAAGCGGGTCATCCTGGTTGCCAACGATCTGTCACCGGCTGAAACCAGCCAGATAAATCTGGCACGAATTATGGGATTTATAACCAATCGCGGCGGAAAAACTTCCCACACCGGTATCGTGGCTCAGGCTCTTGAGATCCCGGCCGTGGTGGGGCTTGAAACAGCCACCATTGCAATCAAAAGCGACGACCTGATCATCGTTGATGGAAATACCGGTACGGTCATCATTCATCCCAACGAGCAGACACTGTTTGAATATGAAGAACGAAAAATTGGCTACGAGGAGTACAAGGCCGTAATCACCCGCGAAAGTCATCTCAGCGCTGAAACAACCGACGGCGTCCGGCTGGAGGTAATGGCCAATATAGAACTCCCGGAAGAAATCGTTGCGGTCAAAAATTATGGCGGTGACGGCATCGGTCTTTACCGCACGGAATTTCAGTACATGAATCGCCAGGATTTTCCCAACGAGGAAGAACTGTTCGGAAAATATCGCGAAGTGGTCGAGCTCATGGCGCCTAAGCCGGTCACCATACGCACCCTGGACATCAATGGCGACAAAGCGGTCGCCAACCAATCCAGTCCGGATGAAGCCAATCCGGCTCTCGGTCTTCGGGGCATACGATACTGCCTGCGAAAACCCGATGTGTTTAAAACCCAGCTGCGGGCTATATTAAGGGCGGCCGCCTTTGGCAGGGTGCGCATCCTGTTTCCCATGATTGCAGCCTATTTTGAAATTTGTGAAGCCATAAGGGCACTGGATGCAGCCGCTGAGTCCCTTGAAAAAGACGGTCTGCCCTATAAGCGCGAAATTGACATCGGAATCATGGTGGAAGTCCCCTCGGCCGTGGTACTGGCCGATCTTTTGGCTGAAAAAGCCGACTTTTTCAGTATCGGCACCAATGATCTTATCCAGTATGCCCTGGCCATTGACAGAGGCAACCGCAATGTGGCCCATCTTTATCAGCCTCTGGATCCTGCAGTGTTGCGCCTGGTCAAAAGGGTGGCCGATGTATCCAGAGAAAAAGGCATAGAAGTCTTCATGTGCGGTGAAATGGCGGCAGCCGCCCAACATATCCCGCTGCTGCTGGGTCTGGGAATGGATGAATTGAGTATGAATCCACAATCTATTCCGCAAGTTAAAAGGGTGATCCGCGCCCTGAAACGCAGCGATGCCCAAGTGTTCGCCCGGGAGGCCCTCAAAAAGAAAACCGCCCGGGGGGTCTTCGAATTGATACAGGACACATACGGCGATATACTTCCGGAACTGGGATACCGCTGATACTGGTCGCTGGCCGCTGGATATTCGATGCTCGATACTGGATGCTGGATACTCGATACATGTAAATTAAGGTATAAGGTGTAGGGTATATGGTTTAGGGTAAATGGTATTGAGGTCCATTAAAAAGTATGCAGACTGAATAGTGCGGTTGCTGGAAGCGATGCCCCGGATTGACGAGGGGAATAAAATTGACCTTAAACCTTATACCTTCTACCCCTAGTAAATTGCCTCAATCGAAATAAGCTGCTTGATATTATATTTATTATGCCAAAGAGCACCATAAAGATCATCGCCGTAAATCGCAAAGCCCGATTTGACTACTTCATTGAAGACGAATACGAAGCCGGACTGGTGCTCAAGGGAACCGAAGTGAAGTCGCTTAGGCTTGGCAAGGCCAACATCAAGGACGCCTATGCCAGGATTCAAAACGACGAGGTGTTCGTCCATCAAATGCACATCGGACCCTACCCCTTTGCCTACTATGAAAATCACGATCCGCTGAGAGTTCGAAAGCTTCTGCTGCACAAGCGTGAGATCAAACGACTTTATGCCAAAGTAAATGAAAAAGGTCATTCGCTGATACCCCTCAAACTTTATTTTAAGGGCGGCAAGGCCAAATTGACCATCGCCCTGGCCAAGGGTAAACGCAAATACGACAAACGCGAAGCCATCAAACGCCGCGATGAGCAAAGGGATTTAGACCGCGATCTCAAAAGATACTGATTGAATCTTGACTTCACCCCATTTAATATTACTTTAATTGGTGAAAGCTTTAATCTTCATTGCTCTTTCGCATATATTGCGCGAGCGTTTCCAATCCACCCACAAGTTGACAATCGTAAATGTTTGATCGACTGCGATTATGACCTTCTGATTATTATAATGATTATCCATCCGGTCCGATAGGAATTTCCAACTGTTTCGGCCTCAGCTCTTGCTAAACCAGCGGTGTTGTTTCTCCGCCAATAAATTCTAATCTACATCTCTTCCGGCAAACAACCTGACCTCCCTTGGCCGGAGCTAAGAATTCATTTTAAAACGCTCCGAGTACGTTTGCCCGGAATCTTAAATAGTGCCTGAACGAAAAGTCGGGATTTCGGTAGGTTGGGTAGAGCCCGCATCGATTATGTTGGGTTTCTCCGCCTCCGGCGGACCAACCTACGAAAATCAAGCATCTACCGAGAAATGATCTTAATGGGCGAAACCCAACAAAATCGACTAAAGGAGAGGCTATCCATGTTTAAAAATATTCTTTTGGCATTTGACGGCTCAGAGTATAGCACCAAAGCCCTGACCTGCGCCAAGAGTATGGCTGAGCAGTATAAGGCCACGCTGTGGTTGGTGCATGTCTTTTCGCACACCTCGGACTTATTGGGTGGTGAAGATTTCGAGAAGCTGTTCGCCAAACGCAAATGTGCGGGTCAGGTGGTTCTGGATGACGCTTTAGAGAAATTGGGTGAACCATCATTTGATGTACGTCAGGAATTGCTGGAGGGTCCTGAAGCAGAGTCTATATTAAAGATTGCCGAAAATAGTCAGTCAGACCTCATTGTGATGGGCACCCGGGGATTGGGGACGCTAAAGGGCTTGTTGCTCGGCAGTGTGAGTCGCAAAGTGATACACTACTCAACTTGCCCGGTTATGGTTGTCCATTAATGACCGGCATCCGTTAATCGGGACCACGGTGAACGCTTGACAATTAAGGATGTATATAGAACAAATTTACCGTGACCCGCTTTTGGGTCTATTGCCTTTTCGACCGCTCAATGGTATGATTGCAACATGAAAACGACTATCTGGATCAATAAGGCCAAATCATTTGAAGACGCCCAGGAATTTGATACTGCTTATTACCTGAATCTTTCGAGCGCAGAGCGTGTTGAAACAGTTCAGGTTTTGCGTGAAGCTCATTTTAAATCAAACGGTTTGTTTCGACGTGAAAACGGAAAAAGATTACGAAGAGTTCTTAGAGTTATTAAACAAGCATAGTGTGCGGTATTGCATTATCGGTTCGCATGCATTGGCATTTCATGCGAGGCCGCGCTACACCAAGGATATTGATATCCTGGTCGAAGCCAGCCTTGATAATGCAGAAAGGATTTTAACCGCGCTGGATGAATTCGGTTTTGGCTCTTTGAATCTTGACATCGAGGATTTTTCAAGCAAAGGAAATATTATTCAGCTGGGTTACGAACCGGTTCGAATCGATATTATCACTTCTATAAAAGGTCTTGATTTTTCTGACATCTGGCAAAACCGGGTTCAAGGCGCGTATGGCAACCAGACAGTCAACTTCATCGATCGCCGGAACCTGGTAAAATCAAAAAAAATATCCAACCGCACCCAGGACAAGGCCGATCTGGAATTGCTCTTATCAGATGAATGATCGGATTCCCGTGCCCGTCGTTCCCGATTTTTTCCGTCCTGACACAATAATCGCATTTGCCTATACTTCCTTGGCGTCAACTTAACATTTCTGTTACCCTCAATATATAATAACCTGCTGTTGATACAGGAGTCCAAAATTTATTATGAATCACCGGGCTTCTCAGAATTTTGAAAAAGGGGATCGGGTGTATGACTGTGCCCACCTCCATGATTTTAGCAGGAAGAATAGGATATTACCGTTTATCAGCTGGAAGTCCATCGACCCTATCCGCCCGAGAATAGTATGATACCGCATCGATCTGCACTGTAGAATAGATTTAGAAGTTTTTGTTCACCAGAGTCTTTTGTTTGCAAAGGCTTTTCCGGAGTGGGATTTCAGGTATTTTTCAAATGACATTGCTCTGGCTTTATCGTTGAAAGACAGATAGGTGATTAAGTTCCATGGCTTGTATTTGGCGTTGTGGGGGGATTGACCATGATTGTGG
>JAIVWA010000219.1:0-7355 GCA_049190255.1 Gammaproteobacteria bacterium
TATATCTCAGGCTGATCTTTGACAGTAAGATTTTTACTTTTGTGTAAAATCAGGGTGTTATGGTAGGGCAAATATTTCTTGGCACTACCGGTTCGTTGTCCGTCCATGGTCAAACTTCCTTGATCGTCGGCGGCAGGGCGACTCCGACTGACTGGAAAATTTTACCGCAAACGCCCTTGCATTCGCTTCTAATCGCAAGGCGCTTGCCTTTTTCTTCGATGGTTACTTGCTGAAGCGCTTTTAGGTCCTGTTTGATATCAGACCACTCATATACGTGGCCAGCAGCGTTCAGACGACGTTCAAGCTCTTTTCTCAAAACAAGAGCCAAGAAACTGCAGAATACGTGGCCCCTTATGTTTTCGTCTTTCTGATGGTAAACAGGCCTGGTGTGAAGCATTGTTTTAACATCTCGAAAAACGCGTTCTACCTGCCACAGCTCTTTATACTTCAGCGCAATTTTTTCTGTCGGCAGATCCGTGTTAGTCGTAAGTACCCATTTGCCATCAAAGCGTGACTCATTTTTTACTTTGTCCATGTCAATGCGTGCGCTATCTTTGTCGAGCTTCAAATATTTACGATAACCTTTATTTCCGACAAGGCTTTTGGGACCTTTTTTCAGTTGCTCTTTCAAAGAAGCGATAATGGCCTCTCTGTCAGCGGCATCTTTTCGAGCCTGACGGGTATTTATGCAAACGATGTAGCGCTTGTCGTTGTGAAGTATCTCCTTGACTTTTAATGGCGACGGATCCTTTGAAGTTAACCCTTCCGGATAAACTTCACTATATCTGCCGCCGCGAGACAGTACATCGAATTTGATTTCGTTGACACGACGCATCCGGGTTCCCAAAATATAGGGGATATGACGTTCCTCAAGTTCTTCGATAGTATCAGCGCTGATCATACCCCGGTCGGCAACAACGCAAAAGCTGTTGATGCCAAATCGCTTTCTGATTCTATCCGTTACCGGGATCAGCGTTTTAACATCAGTCGTATTGCCTGGCCACATTTCGCAGCAGACGGGCCTGCCCTTATCGTCGATAATGGCCCCGACAACCATCTGATTCAAATCGGGTCGGTGGTCTTTGCTGAACCCCCGTTTGCCGATGGTTCCGCCCTGGCCCTCGAAGTAGATGGAGGTGGTATCGAAAAAGACCAAATCCAGACCGGAGAACATATCCCGTTGATCGAAGAAAATCGATTCTTCTATCAGATCCTTGTTGCACCTGGGAGTAAAAGGCGTGGCAGCTTTTTGGTCATCGACCACTTCTCCCAGAAAAGTCATTGCCCGGTAAAGATGATGCAGATCCAATTTCTCGGTGCCGTTGATGCTGTAGTCTCTGCGCCACCTTTCGCAAAAGCGGTCAGAGCCTGATACAATCAGCCGGTGTAAAACAGTGAGGAAAATGGCTCTTTCAACATCAAATTCAAATCGGCGATCAATCAAAAGTCGCTGTATTGCTTTTTTTATTCCGGTCTCTTTCCACAGGCGCTCAAAGATGATTGACGGTCCGATTTTAACGGCATCAGCCGAGACATCGCTTTTTCCGGATAGTATCAACATCGTTTTTTCGGAAAAGCGCGAAAGTGATCGGATCAGCGTCTCGACCCGGCCTTTGGCTTGAAGTTGGTCCATACGGCCGATAGTAGAGATAACACGCTGTTTTACTTTGCCTTTTTCTTTACGGTTTTCAACGATTTGTAGATATTGGTACTTTCCCGATTTTTTTATACGTGCAAACATGGGGGCCTCCTTGACTGGACACCCCTAATTTATGTTATTCGTTAATGTGTGTCAAGTGATTCCACGGGGTTCTGTGGCACTACCTTTTGGAGCTCAGCAGAAACCCTGATTTAATAATTTCAGTAGGTTAGCAAATTTATGGGCTCCAATTTTCATGCAAACTGTTTAAGAAGAGTTAAACTATAATATTATTATGGAGTTACACTGTAATTGTATAAGAGAACAATTATAACCGCTATCTTATTGATGGCTGGCCTGCTTCTGATTATCATCGCCGGAACTGCAGGCGCTTCTGGCAGGCATTCGATTGGTATTGTGACCGGCGACGAAGTTTCGGTGCAGACCGAACCCGGTAAACACGGCTTTTTACAAAAAACCCTCCCGCGGGGTGCCAAAATAAAAATAATTAGGCGCCGACAAGGATGGATTCAAATTCTTCATGACGGTGAGGTAGGGTTCATCTCGGATCAGGCCCACTTGATAAAAATCGTTCAAAATAACAAAACTGCCCGCGACGTTGCCGAAAAGCCGCCCGGCCGGCAAAGCAAAATTGATGAATATGAAAAACGCAAAAAACATATCCGCCGGGAAATTCAACAAGGGCGGCAGGAAGTCGAAACCTTTGGCCGCAAGGAAAGCGACACCATCAAGCGCTTAAACCAGGTAGAGATTGCACTCAATAAAAGCAAAAGACGAACGGCGGCTATTAGAAAAGAAATAAAAAAGATAGAAGCAGCTATCAAAGAAGCCGCGACCGCATCTGATGAATTGAGGAACCAAATCCAGGCCACTGAAAAATATGTGGCCCGGCGCCTGGTCGCGGTTTACAAAATGAACTGGTTGGGGAAATTTCATCTGTTGGCATCGGCAGAATCGATGCATGCGTTTATCCAACGCAAAGCCGCGTTGGAGCGTATTCTGGATTATGATAAAAAAGTTAATCAAGATCTGATGAGAGATCAGGCCGAATTAAAAAAAGTGCTCAACCGCCTTGAAGGTCTAAAAGATCAGAAAAGTTCCCGCTCGGACGCGTTTAAAAGACAAACCCGCTTGATGTCGCAGGAACGATCAACCCGCACAAAATTGCTGGCAGACATTCGCAGCCAAAAAGCTCTGGAACTGGCTGCCATTGATGCGTTAACCCAGGCCTCCAATGAACTGGACCGTAAAATCAATTTGTTGAATACGCGTATTAACAGGGTCGCTCCGGATAAAAATGTATCCCGATTGTCATTTTCCGCTCATAAAGGCTTGCTTATCAGGCCCGTTAAAGGTAAAATAATTACTTTATACGGACCGTATAAAAATCCCAAGTACAATATTACCAACTTTCGCAGCGGCATTGACATCGAAGCGGATAACGGGGAACCCGTTCGGTCTGTTTTCAAGGGCAGGATTCTTTATTCGAGCTGGTTTAAAACTTATGGCAACATGATTATTATTGATCATGGCAAAAATTTTTATACGGTTTATGCCCACCTGGAAGAAGCCTTTAAAGCCAAAGGCGATGCTGTCGGAACCGGTGAAGTCATCGCCACAGTGGGCGATACCGGGTCGATGACCGGAGCAAAGCTTTATTTTGAAGTTCGCCACCACGGTAAACCGATAAATCCGTTACCATGGTTAAAAAAAGGATAATAAGGAGTATATAAATGATCAGCAAAAAAACACGGCACGTAAAATTGTGGTTATTGATGGTAATCGCCGTTGTTTTCTGGACAGTTGGCACTGGATTTTACCGAGATCTGTCGGCCAAAAGCGAAGAAGCATACGAAGAATTAAAAGTATTTTCCGATGTCATCGAAATGATTGAACGAGAATATGTCGATGAAGTCGATACCAAAGAATTGATTCAAAAGGCAATTCAGGGAATGGTTCACAGCCTCGATCCCCATTCCTCGCTACTGCCGCTGGATGCCTTTCAGGATTTGCAGATAGATACCAAGGGGAAATTCACCGGCATCGGTATTCATATTACCATGCAGGACGGCTTTGTAACGGTTATCTCACCCATCGAAGACACACCCGCCCATAAAGCCGGAATTATAGCTCGGGATCGAATCATTAAAGTCGACGGCAAACCAACCAAAGACCTTCGGCAAGCCGTAAACATGATGCGGGGACCCAAAGGAACCAAGGTCGTAGTTACCATTTTTCGAGAAGGCGTTAAAAAGCCGCTGGATTTCGAATTGATCAGGGATGTGATCCCCATCCTAAGCGTTAAATCGTTCAATCTGAAACCCGGTTACGGTTACATTCGATTATCAAATTTTACCGGAACCACCACCACCGAAATGCATAAGGCTTTGGAAAAAATGGAGAATGCAGAGGTTCCATTAAAGGGACTGGTACTGGATCTTCGCAACAACGGTGGCGGATTGCTGAACCAATCGATTAAAGTTGCCGACCTTTTTCTGGATGAAGGAATAATTCTCTCAATCAAAGGCCGAAACAAAAAAAATACCAAAGTGTTTAACGCAACTCCGTCCAGTGTGAAACGAAACTATCCGCTGGTGGTTTTGATCAACGGCGGAAGCGCCAGCGCGTCTGAAATTGTTGCCGGTGCGCTGCAGGACCACCGGCGAGCCCTAATTTTAGGTACCACGTCATTCGGCAAGGGCTCGGTTCAGACGGTGGAGACTTTGCGCGACGGCTCAGGCCTTAAATTAACCATCGCCAGATACTATACTCCCAATGATCGTTCAATTCAGGCCAAAGGGATTAAACCGGATATTTACCTAAAGCACCGTCGGCTGGACCCGAAGGAAATTTCACAAAGGGAAGAGGGTCTGCTAAAAGAAAAAGATCTTGAGAACCATCTCGAGGCCGAACCGTCTTTGGAGCAGGACAAGGACAGCGAAAGCGAAGATGAAAAAGACAAAAACGAAAAAAAGCAACGAATACATGAGATGGAACAACGGGTTGGTCCGCTGACACTCGAAGCGCTGCAAATAGATAACCAGGTCCGGCGTGCTCTCCAAATGCTGGAGGGGTATGACATTTTTAAAAATCTGAAAGGATAGACGGCGCGACATTTCTACAACTACTAATTTACTTCTGAATTTCAGTTGGGGCAAAGCCCCTAATTTTTTTAAATGGCGAAACGAAAACCCACCCCTAAGAAAAAGAAAACCCGCAAAACATCCCGCAAAAACAAATTTTTTAAGAGTTCAGTTGTTAAAGCTTTTGCCGGTCTGGCAATTTTAGTGTTGGTGGTTGCGGTTGCCGGGTTGTTGGCTCATTTTTTTATTTCACCTGAAAAACCGCCAAAAACCAGTCTGTCTTCTAAAACGATCCCGCAAACCAAACAACCGACCGCCAAAATTCCCACCTTTGAGATCTATCCCTCCAAAGATGCCCCCCCGGAGAAAAAGCCGCCCAGAATACCGCCACCGGACAAAACGCGGTTGCCGAAGGTTGCCATTATTATCGATGACCTGGGTTACGATAAAAAGATAGCAAAAAAATTGAGCCGGCTTAATAGCGGGATCACGTTTTCCATCCTGCCCCACAGCCCTCACCAGAAAAGCATCGCCCGCTTGGCACATGAAAACGGGATAGACATCATGCTTCATCTGCCCATGGAGCCAATCGAATATCCGGCTGTCAATCCGGGACCGGGAACCCTGCTGACCGCCATGACACCGGATGAGTTAATCCGCAAATTAGAAAAAAACCTGGCGGCCGTACCTTACATTAAAGGCGTCAATAACCATATGGGTTCTCGAATGACGGCTGAATCCGGCCAGATGTACCAGATTTTCTCCATCCTGAAAAAGAGGAACCTCTTTTTTATCGACAGCCGCACGACGAGTAAAACGCTCTGCAAACCTTCAGCGCGCTTGTTTCAAATTCCTTTTGCCCAGCGGGATGTATTCCTGGATCATTCCCAGGATCCGGATTTTATCCGCAGGCAGATAAAAGAATTGATACGAATCGCCCAGCGCAATGGGCAGGCTGTCGGGATCGGACACCCTCATTCAATAACCTATGAGATCCTGCGTGAAATGATGCCCGAGCTGCAAAAAAAGGTCAAATTGGTTCCGGCCTCAGAAATTGTCCATCCTGTCGGATAAAGCCGTCAGGCATAAAGAATTGAAATTCTATCCAAACCATCGATTCAGTGAAAAGCAACACGTTAGAATGCGTTGGGGTCGATCCTGACTTGACATAAGGCAATGGGTTCTTTATGCTTTTTATAAGATTGGAGCAAATCATACCTGAATATTTTTTGTTATCTTCGGCCCGATAACAGGGGAAAATCGCTCACGGAAACAAAAGCGGGCAAAACATCACATCACTGTGAGATGCCTTTTACGGAAAAGAGGAAAATGGACGAATCGACACCTTTATACAACAGTCGCCTAACCAAGATCTACATTCAATATCTGCAAAAATATTATCCGGAAATAAATGTCGATTCGGTCCTCAATGAAGTGGGAATCGCCAAGTACGAAATAGAGGATCCGGCTCACTGGTTTACACAGGAACAGCAGGATCGTCTACATGACATTCTGGTAAGCCGCACCGGCAATCCAAATATAGCCAGAGAAGCCGGCCGCTATGCAACGTCATCTGAAGGACTGGGGGCAACCAAACAGTATATCCTGGGATTAATGAGCCCGACGGCCATCTATCTCTTGATAGAGAAAATAAATGCCTTGATGAGCCGGGGGGCCAATGTCAGCGCTAAAAAAATCGGTTCGAACCAGGTTGAAATCACCGCCAAACCACACCGGGGGGTCAACGAAAAACCTTACCAGTGCGAAAATAGACGTGGTCTGATGGAAGCGATCGCACGACTATTTACGGACGAATTTGCTAAGATTGAACACCCCGCCTGTATACACCAGGGAGATGATAGCTGCCGCTACATTATTACCTGGGCTAAATCCCCCAATATCTATTGGTCGCTGGCCCGCAATTATTTCGTGCTACTGAGTATTTCCGCTGTCCCGGTGTTGTATTTTGTTTTGCCAACTTTAAACTGGGGAATTGTAGCGCTGGCCTTTGCATTCATCGCCTTGCTGTTGTCATATTACACCGAGCACCTTGAAAAAAAGGCGTTAAAGCGAACCATTGAAACCCAGAAAGATGCCGCCGAAGACAATATATTTGAAAGCAACATGCGCTATAACACCGCCATGCTCATTCAGGAAATCGGCCAGGCGACTTCCAGTATATTGGATATTAATAAACTCGTTAAAACGGTCTCCGGACTGATGGAAAAGCGGCTGGATTACGACCGCGGGATGATCATGTTGATCAACAAAGAAAAGACCGTGCTCCGATATTTCGCCGGATATGGTCAAAACAGGCCTGAAAAAGAAATTTTGCAGGCCACCCAGTTTCATCTGAATAATCCCGAATCCAAAGGAGTATTTGTACTGGCCGTAAGGGAGCAACGGCCGTTTCTGGTAAACAACATCGATGAGATTAAAGACTCTTTTTCTAGTCGCAGTATTGAGATTGCAAATAAACTCGGCGGCAAGTCCTTGATCTGTGTTCCCATCATTTATGAGAGACAACCATTGGGAATTTTGGCGGTGGACAACATAAAATCAAGCCGGCCGTTAAGACAAAGCGACATGAGCCTTCTGATGGGTGTGGCGTC
>JAIVWA010000220.1:0-2437 GCA_049190255.1 Gammaproteobacteria bacterium
TAAAGATGCGGAATGCGGAAAGAAGGAATTAAAAGCGATTTTATAGGTTTGTCTGAAATTTCTGAATTTACAAAACATAAAACCGGCTTAATACCGCCGGTTTTTTCTTAAGATCCTGAAACTATAGTTTTTTGATTGTGGGAGCCGCTCCCACATTTTTCAAATCCAAAACCTGCCATTTTTTGCGGGTTTTCGTTTACCATAGCTGACTCTTCAACTTCCGCATTCCGCATTCCCACTTCCGAATTCTAGTAATTCCCACTTCCGAATTCTGTCCTCTGTCCTCTACTAACCTATTGCGACTTGAAACAGATCCTTCCTGGCACTGACATTTTGAATCGTAACCTGGATAAGATCTTCAGGTTTCAGCTCAAACCCCCTGGAAATGGGAAGATCGCATTCGGTCATGTAGGCGGAAAGAAGAATCTGATAGTCGTTTCTGCGTTTATTCAGAACGATGGCTTCTTCCTTGCGACCGATGTGTTGCTCAAGGTATTTCAAAAGCCAGTACCTGTGCCGACCCAATTGTGTCCGCGCAACATTTCCCATGGGCAATTCGAGCAACTGAATGATCCGGTCGATTTCTTCAGAAGTGTAAGGTTGCTCCAGGCCGAGAACAGCCCTTATCTGCCTCTGGGCAACCAGGTCAAAATATCTCCGGATGGGAGACGTTGCCGTCACATAGGCCTCAAGTCCGAGGCCGGAGTGCTTTTCAGGATTGGAACCGAGTACGAAGCGGCTCAAAAACCTGCGCTGCATCCAGTTCTGGTACAGGGTACCGCCGTCGCCTTTGTAAAGGCGCTCCCGGGGAGCAGGCTGGGACCTGAAAACTGCCGGCGTCTTATTTTCAGCCAGATATTTGGCCATCAGCCAGTTGGCCATAATCATAAGCTCTGCTACCAGCATCCTTCCGGGACTTTCACGATTGATCCGATTAACGGTAATCGCCCGATCGTCTGCCAGCCACACGTTAATCTCCGGCACGGTGATTTGGACAGCGCCTGCATCCAGTCTTTGTTGATGAAACTTTTCCGCAATTTCACGTAAGATCAACACCTCCTGGTTTTGATCCGCCGTCTGGTTAACATCGTAATAGGTAAGCTGGTGCTTCACATTGATCAGACTCGGCAAAATCTCGTAATCAATAATTTCCAGCGATGGGCTTAAGTTCACCATCGTACTGATGGCAGGACGTATTTCACCGGCTTTCAGACTGCATAGCCCCTCGGCAAGGCTGGCAGGCAGCATGGAGATTTTTTGATCGGGCATATAAATGGAACTTCCCCTGGCAAGCGCTTCCTGATCAATAATATCTCCCTTGTGAACGAAATGCCCGACATCAACAATATGTATCCCGAGACGGAATTGATCCCCTACCTTCTCAATGCTCAGGGCATCGTCAAAATCTTGCGTGGATTGCCCGTCGATGGTCATAAGGGGAAGGGCGGTTAAATCTTTGCGTACCTCGTCACCTGAATGCCTTTGATAGGATGCGGCAAGTTGATCGGCACTGTTCAGTATTTCCGCTGAAAAAACGGTAGGGATATCAAAGCGCAGCAGACCGATATTTTCATTCTCATCAAAGACATCCAGCTTGACCAGAAGTGGAAACAGGCCGGTGGACATGTCCAAACCGGCCTTTCTGATCATGGCTTTAGCCAGGGTGTCGTCTTTGCTTTCGTTTCCAAAAAGAAAATAGGATTTTAATATCTCGGTGAATTCACCGGCATCCGTCTCACTTACTTCCTCCGGAGGCGCAGTGGAATTCATCAGGCTCATCAACCAATCCCCGCCCAGGTCTATAATCCGTTTCCTGCGCTCCTCTTCCTGCCGTTGAAAAATTAAGCGGGCGACCTGCTCTTCTGAATTGGGAAAAAAACGATCCAGATTAAACTTAAAATACAGCTTGTCATCAAAAAAGGCCCGTAAAACCGCTGATTCATGATCTCCACCGGGACTGTCCGGAAAACAAAATTCGGTCATGGTCGCCAGATCGATCCAGACCTGTTCCTCATTCAATACCTCCCACAGCTCTTTGATATCCACCTGGCTGAGTAATTCCTTGCGTCTATTGGCAACCCCTTTCAGAGCATCCACCATCTTATCCCGACCCATGGCTAAATCAAGGTGTGCTTTATCCTTATGCAGCAGTCTGCTGGCCGAAAGATTAACTTCGCGGTTGTTTTCGGTCAACAACCGCAAACGTGTATTTTTAACCTCGAGAATAACCGCACACATGATTTTTTGCCGGTCGATATATTCAACAATGCTTCCTGATTCCATAACGATTACAATAACAACCGGCCTTTATAAAGTCAATGCTACGTGTTGCGGGTTGCGGGTCGTTGGTTGCTCGATGCTGGATACTCGATGCTGGATACTGGATTCTCGACGCTTGATGCTGGCAGCTGGCAACTAAAAGGTATAAGGTATAAGG
>JAIVWA010000220.1:2447-2727 GCA_049190255.1 Gammaproteobacteria bacterium
TACAATAACAACCGGCCTTTATAAAGTCAATGCTACGTGTTGCGGGTTGCGGGGTGCGGGTTGCGGGATGCGCGTTGCGGGTTAAGGAACATTCAGAGATAGCTGATAGGCAAAAAAATCGATAACATTCCTTTCATCAATCCCAAATCTGAAATCCCCAATCGAGAAACCTTGTTTTTATTTCCTTGCAGTTATCCACCAGCGCCCTTATATTTACCACTAACAAGAGCCCAAGAACCAGAGACCTGTGACCAGTATCACGAGCCACGCGACTCGGAAC
>JAIVWA010000220.1:2737-7003 GCA_049190255.1 Gammaproteobacteria bacterium
CAGCCTGCGTAACCTTGTAGATCTCCCTTTCAAGCTCACCGGCACGGTGCACCAGTTCCTCATCGGTCAATTTTTCGGTTTTTAAATCCAACACGGGGTGGCCCTCCAGCGATTTGGGATTTCGGATTGCGGATTTCGGATTTTAATAAGGAAAACTCCTTATTTTAGTCCTTTGCCTTGCGCCATACGCCTTGTGCCCTAAGCCATTTTTTTCCAGCAACCAGCGACCAGTAACCAGCATCCAGTATCCAGTTTCGAGTATCGAGCATCGAGTATCGAGTATCAAGCATCCAGTATCGAGCATCCAGCAACCAGAGACAAGTATCGAGCATCCAGTGCAATGAACGCCACTGACTTAATTAAGCCCTATTTCATCGAAAATCGCTACAGGATCCTGACCGGACTACTCTGCCTGATCACGGTTGACATACTTCAGCTTTTCATCCCCCGCATCATCAAGCGGGTCGTCGATGACCTGACCGCGTTCCAGATCGAAGGCCGGCAACTGCTTTTATACGCACTCATTATGATTGCGATCGCAGTTTCCATCGGCGTTTTCCGCTATATCTGGCGTCGATGCCTTTTGGGTACCTCCAGAAGGATCGAAGAGGGCCTGAGAAACAGACTTTTCACCCATCTCCAAAACCTGTCGGCCTCCTATTTCGATGGTGTCAAGACCGGCGATCTAATGGCCCATGCCACCAATGATATCCAACAAATTCGGATGGCCACCGGCATGGGGATGGTGGCTTTAAACGATGCAATTGTTCTGGGGCTGGCATCCATCGGGTTCATGGCTTACATCAATGTCAAATTAACCGCCTTTGTCCTCATCCCCATGCCGCTGATAGTGGTCAGCACTTGGTTTTTCAGCAAAAAAATGCACCGCCGCTATCAGGCGGTTCAGGCAGCCTTTTCCGATCTCACGGAGGTCATCCGGGAGCGTTTTGCGGGAATTCGCATCATCAAAGCCCATGATCGCAAAGAAGATGCGGCCGCGGCAGTGAAAAGCGCCTCTAAAAACTACGTCGACAAAAACATCAGGCTGGTCAAAATTATCGGATCTTTTTTCCCCATGATGCTTCTTTTTACCAATTTGAGTTTGGCCATTGTCCTGTATATAGGCGGCCGGCAAACGATTATGCAGACCATCACCCCCGGTGATTTCGTGGCCTTTATCAGCTATCTGGGCTTGCTGACCTGGCCGATGATGGCTTTAGGCTGGGTCACCAATCTCATTCAGCGCGGCCGGGCTTCCTTGGACCGCATTAATATAATCCTGCAAACCACCCCTGCAATCAGGGATAAAAAAAATGCACGCACCCTTGATCAGGTTAAAGGACATATCGTATTCGAAAACGTCACATTTCACTATGATTCCGGAAAGAACGGCAACGGTGCCCCGGCCCTTTACCGGATTCATTTATCCATCGCCCCGGGAAAGGTGTTGGGTATCGTCGGTCCGCCCGGATGCGGCAAATCAACCTTATTAAGTCTTATCCCCAGGCTGTATGACGTCCAGGAGGGAAGAATCCTGCTGGACGGGCACAATATCCGGACCTTAAAATTACAAAATCTAAGATCACACATCGCCTTTATCCCTCAAGAACCTTTCTTGTTTGCCGGAACCATCCGCGAAAACCTTGCCTTCGGCAACCGGGAGGTCACCGAACGGCAACTCGAAAAGGCCACCCGGGAAGCGGCCCTGTATGATACCATCAAAAATTTTTCTGAAGGCTTTGACACCGTTGTGGGAGAAAAGGGTGTTATTCTGTCAGGCGGCCAAAAACAGCGAATTGCCGTCGCCCGCTGCCTGCTGCACGAAGCCGACATTTTAGTTCTCGATGATCCCATCAGCCAGGTAGATCTGGAGACCGGAACGGAAATTATTAACACCATCCGGAAAATGGCAGGGCAAAAAACGATAATCATCGTCTCCCACCGGCTTTCCGCCGTCAGCCATGCCGATCAAATCATCTCCCTGGATCAGGGACGCGTTGTGGAATCGGGCACACACAGCCAATTGATGGCATCAAACAATTACTATGCCAGAACCTTTCATCTGCAGGAAATTGAAGAGGACCTGAATGCAGTCTGATTACGGCTATTTTGAAGAAGCCCAACTGGGCAAACCCTATGATCTCAAGCTTCTGAAACGGCTTTATCCGTTTACCCGACCGTACCGGCTTTTGCTGTTCGGGTCCATCGGGCTGGTATTGTTGATCACGGCCCTGGACCTTGCTCTGCCCTATGTCACCAAAATAGCGATTGATCGCTATATTGTGCCGCAGACAGCATCGGAAACCTTGGCAACCGACGCGGGGGAAAAATCTGGAGAAAGAGTTATCCGGACCGATCTAAACGATCCGCAACAGCAAACCCTGGTTAATAAATATCGCGACTTATTCACGGTTGAGGGGACCACGGCGCTGATTCCATACCAGGCGCTATCCAAATTGAAAAAATCGGATCTGGCGGTGCTGCGTAAAAATGATATGGCCGGTGTCACTTTTATTTCAGCTGTTTTCGTGATCCTGGTGATCATCAATTTCATGTTAAATTTCGTCCAGAAAATGATCATGGAATATATGGGGCACATGATTATGCATGATTTACGCATGCGGCTGTTTGGCCATATCCAGAATCTGGCCACCGCTTTTTTCACCCGCAACCCGGTGGGTCGCTTGGTCACCCGAACCACCAACGATGTGCAAAATATGCATGAACTGTTCACCTCGGTCATCTCCATGATTTTCAAAGATCTTTTCCTGCTCTGCGGTATTGCCGTGGTCATGCTGGTCTTAAACTGGAAACTGGCCCTGGTCTCCTTTACCGTTCTACCCCTGGTTTTATATGCATCGATAAATTTCTCAAGGCGGGCTCGGGGGATATTCCGTGAACTGCGTGTCAAAATAGCAGAAATCAACACCCGGTTTTCGGAAACCATCGGCGGTATCCGTGTGGTTCAATTATTTAGACAGGAAATGAATAATTATCGAACGTTTAAACGGCTCAACCATGAGAACTATTTGGCCGGGATGAAACAGATCCATGTACTGGCAATATTTATGCCGCTGATTGAAATCCTGGCAGCGGTGGCGGTCGCGCTCGTGATATTTTACGGTGGCGGACGAGTGATTACCGGCGCAATGAGCCTGGGGTCACTGGTGGCGTTTATATCTTACATCAGAATGTTCTTCAGACCCATCCGGGATCTGGCCGAAAAATATAATATCCTGCAAAACGCCATGGCATCCGCGGAACGAATTTTCCTTATCTTTGACAGCCAGGACAAGCTGTCATGGCCCGACGCTCAAAAGGGTAAAGACCTATCCGGCCTGCAGCAGATTAAGGCGGTTCGATTTGAAAACGTTTATTTCAGCTATGTCGGCGATGAAAATGTCCTGAAAAATATAACCTTCAACATCAACACCGGAGAAACCGTTGCGGTGGTGGGCCCGACCGGTGCGGGTAAAACCTCTTTGATTAACCTGATACCCCGATTTTATGACCCCTCCGCCGGACGTGTCCTGATCAACAATCGTGATATACGGGAATTAGATGCTTCCGCCTTTCGATCGAAGATCGCACTGGTGATGCAGGACCCTTTTTTATTTTCAGGCACCATCCGGCAGAACATATTTCAGGGAAATCATAATCTGACCAAGGCCGAGGAACAATTTATTATCGAAGCCTCCAGTTGCCAACCCCTGATTGACAGGCTCGCATCAGGCTTGGATACTGCCCTGACCGAAGGCGGTTCCTCCCTATCCAGTGGTGAGCGCCAGCTTATCTCTATTGCCCGGGCCTTTGCCAGAAACCCGCAGCTGATATTGTTTGATGAGGCCACTTCCTATATAGACTCCCCCACCGAACTTCGCATACAGCAGGCACTGGAAAAACTGATGAAAAGCCGGACATCGCTGGTGGTGGCCCACCGCCTGTCTACAATCCGCAATGCCGATCGGATCCTTGTTATGAACCGGGGCCGGATCATCGAAACCGGAAACCATGTCGAACTTATGAAACAAAAAGGATTCTACTACCGGTTGCATCAGCTGCAGAACGGCAACCAAATGACGAATGTCGATTGACGAACCGCTGGAATGTCGAATGTCGATTGACGAATGTCGAATTAAGGAATGCTGTCTATTTTTAAAGAATTGACTATTTTCCATTGAATCGTCTGCTGTTGATATAAAAATAATTAATCCGGTTATCTGGAAAGAACAAGTTGTATTGGTTGTAGGAGCGGCTTCCAGCCGC
>JAIVWA010000220.1:7013-7344 GCA_049190255.1 Gammaproteobacteria bacterium
ACCGGTTGCATCAGCTGCAGAACGGACATGGAATGACGAATGACGAACGACGAATGACGATTTATTGAATCGCTTCGCTCTGTCTTTTTGCATTTTGGGAAGCACGAAATTCTTCTTTGCTTTCGTGTTTTCGTCATTTCGTGCTTTCGTGATAATAAGATTATTCCATAAAATGCAAAGAATTCACAACTAAGCCTATAATTCGACATTGCCAATTGCATCGCGGTAATAAAATCTCTTGCCAAAAAGAAAGTCAAATGATATAAAAAATTTTTCATATGTTATCAGAATGTTGTCGGATCTATCAACCTGTTGGATACAGACAGACGGT
>JAIVWA010000221.1:0-7342 GCA_049190255.1 Gammaproteobacteria bacterium
GAAAACATGGATATTCTGCATAAGCTGGCAGAGCTTTTGCTGGAAAAAGAGACCGTCACGGGCAGTGAACTGGATGATCTCATACGCGCCATGAGGCCGGGTATAGAGTTTCCAGCATAAATTAATGGAAAATTAAATTTCATAATTCTCTCCGCTGGTCATGGCGGGAAGGAGGGCAGCATGCGTGTAGTATTCGTATCCACTTATCCCCCTATTGAATGCGGCATTGGAACATATACCGGCTTCCTGGTTGAAGCCCTGACAAAGTTACCCAATGAGATTCATATTGTCAGCCAGTACGGTGCTGAGGGAAGGCATGTTTACCCTTCATACTACCCTGGCGAAGGCGGCATAGCCCGGAAGATTTTTAACGCTGTTAATCGGGTGACACCCGATATTGTCCATATTCAGCACGAATTCGACCTGTATGGTGAACTGGACGGCATTGCCGTACTTGAATTGATTTACCGCCTTAAATCCACTGCCACTCCGGTTATAGCAACCTTCCATACGGTTCAGAAAGAATTTGAGTTTCGCAAGGAACTCATCTTGAGAACCATGTGCCGCGAACTGGACGGCATTATTGTACATGGCCAAGAGCACGCCGAAATATTGCGGACAGTTTTTGATGTAGATCCGTCAAAGATTTTTCTTATTCCGCACGGGGCACGCGACATGGATCCTATCCCTGATGCCAAGGAAAAACTCAACCTTGAGGAGAGGAAAGTAATCCTGCTGACAGGGTATTATTGGCCCGCCAAGTGTTTTGACAGGGTTGTGGACTTTTTCCCTTCCGTAGTCGAAAAAGTTCCGGATGCATGGCTGGTGCTGGCCGGAAAACTCAGAGTGCCCGAGTTCAGCATCTATCGCAGGATGCTTTTTGACAAGATAAGCAACTCACCTGTCAGGGACCGAATTGAAGTATTCCGGGGAAAGTTCCCCCAAAAAACTTTCGATACGATTCTGAGCGCCGCTGATATCGTGGTTTTGCCCTATACTGCTGGAGCTCAAAGTGGTATACTGTCACATGCAATGACCTTCGGCAAGCCTGTGGTCACATCGAATCTTCCGGCATTTGTCGATACCCTTGAGAGATCAAAAGCGGGATTTCATGCACAAACCGAGGACGAATATGTCGACAGGATTGCGACGCTGCTTACTGATACAGAGGTATACAAAAAATTTTCTCAAAACGCACTGGCCTATGTCAAAGAAAATATCTCCTGGGACATTGTTGCCCACCAGACCCTCAATGTTTATAAACAATTTGACCGTGAAATGGGATGCAAAACCCGGTATGTATTTGCCGGGGAATAGGAAAAGGAATAAATCATGCCTAAAAAAAGACACCCGGATATTATCTATCGCTTTAAGGGCAACCCTGTGATCACTATGGATGACCTCTCGTTTCGGGCCTCGGACATCTGTAATGCCGGGGCGGTCAAGATCGACGACACCTACCTGCTGCTTGTAACGATTGAAAGTCTGAAGGGGCATAGAAGTCTGTATCTTGCCCGCAGTACAAACGGCTTTGATTTTGAGGTGGATGATGCGCCTTTTATGAAATATGCGGAAGATAAAGCATTTAAGAAGTATGAAGAGAACAGTATTATGGACGGGAGGATCACCCCCTTTGAAGATACTTATTATATCACATATATAGCTGAAAGCCATTATGGTGACAGAATCGGGCTGGCCAGAACCGATGACTTTGAAAGCGTCACCCGACTTGGATTTGTCTCCGAAGTGGACACCAAGGGCGGTACGCTTTTCCCGGAAAAAATCAACGGCCGCTACGCCAGGCTCGAGCGGCCATTGAGCGGGGGACGGATATGGATCAGTTATTCAGATGATCTTGTGTACTGGGGCGGTTCCGAGGAGGTATTATCTCCCCGGCCCGGCTATTGGGACTCACACCGTGTGGGCGATGCCGTGCCCCCCATCAGAGTCAAAGACGGGAGGTGGCTGCTGATTTACTACGGCATCAAGGATACATCCGCCGGACCTCTTTTCAGGATCGGCGCGGTGTTTTTAGATTCTGACGACCCGGCCAGGGTTGTTAGCCGTACCAACGTCCCCATCCTGAGTCCACGCAAAAACTACGAACGGGTCGGGGATGTGACGAATTTGATTTTTTCATGCGGTGCTATCCTGGAGGATGAGAAACTGCTGCTGTACTATGGCGCTTCTGATAGCTGCATATGCCTGGGCACAACCGCCATTGATGATATCTATCAAGAGTGCGCAAAAAGTGAGGGAGAATTCTGATGAGCAAGCACTTTCCTTTTGGACGCGATATCCTGCGCCGGTTTGAAGGCAATCCCATTATTGCGCTCGAAGATATTCCGTTCAGATGCAATACGGTCTTTAATGGGGCCGTGGTTAAAAGAGGGAATGAATATTTTCATCTCCTAAGAGTAGAGAGCCAGCAGGGGCATTCAGTATTTGCCCTGGCGAGAAGCAAAGACGGGCTGCATTTTACGGTTGAAGATAAACCGGTCATGGAGCCTGCCCGAAAAGGCCCTTTTGCCAGATACGAAAAACGCGGTATCGAAGACCCGCGCATTACCGAAATCGAAGGTGTTTATTATGTAATGTACACAGCATATTCAAAATACGGCCCCCGCATTGCTCTGGCAAAAACAGAGGATTTTTTCCATTATGAGCGGATTGCCATTGTATCCGAACCCGGCAACAAAGACGGCATCCTCTTTCCTGAAAGGATAAACGGTGAATATGTGCGCCTTGACCGACCGATCGGCAAAGGCGTGGGCAGTATGTGGGTATCCTATTCAAAGAATCTGGTTGACTGGGGAAAATCCGAGATTTTGATGACGCCCCGACAGGGCATGTGGGACAGCTATCGAATCGGCGCCTCGGTTCCGCCGATCAGGACCGAGCATGGATGGCTTGAAATCTATCATGGTGTAAAAAAGACCGCAGCCGGTCCCATTTACAGAATCGGCACTGTTATGCTGGACCTCGAAAAGCCGGACAAGGTCATTGCCAGATCTAACCAGCCGATCCTTTCACCGCGAGCGGATTATGAAAGAATCGGGGATGTCGGCAATGTGGCTTTTGCATGCGGCGCGGTTGTGGAAGATTCAGGCGAAATCAAGGTGTATTATGGTGCTGCCGACACCTGTATATGCGTGGCCACCGCAAATTTTGATGATCTTGTAAATACAGCTTTAAACAGAGATGGTGCCCATTCATGATAGACTTTGAGTGTAAATCACCGCTGTTGGTAAACGGCAGTCATTATCAGGCATTTCATAATTTACCATGTTCCCATAAATAGTTTACCAGGCTTTCAAGTCCGCAGCTAAGGAGAATAACATATTTATCGGCAGCGCCGGCATAGATGAGTATTTTATTTTGCTGAACAAAGGCGCCCACAGGGAAAACCACCGCAGGCACATCCACCGGATATTCATCATCGCCGTATAATTCATAAGGTTCCGAAGGAATATAGATTGGTTTCCGGGTTCTGCGAATGACCTTGCGGGGATCATTCATATCCAGAATAGCGGCAGAGACGGAATATCCCCTTTCGATTTTCCGGGAGAGTCCATAGGCTTTACAGACGTCAATTTCTATCTCCCCCACGGCATGATAGATGAGAAGCCAACCTCGGTCTGTTTTAATAAGCTGCGGCCCAGGACCGATTTTCTCTTTCTCATGCGGATAAAGACCTGCTTTGAGGAGCAAGTTTTCGTTTCGCTTACGGTAGATTTCTTCCCATTTATCTTTATGTGCCGCAGGGTTTAACAATTGATCCATGCCGGCTTTAAGCAAGCCTATATGTATATTAGGATGGAACCTGAGCAAGGTATATAGATTTCCATTCACCGGAGTTGGAAAGGGCACGGCATTTCTGGAGTCAAAGGACTCAACCATTCCACAATAAGTT
This sequence comes from Gammaproteobacteria bacterium, assembly GCA_049190255.1. Taxonomy (GTDB): domain Bacteria; phylum Desulfobacterota; class Desulfobacteria; order Desulfobacterales; family JAFDCJ01; genus JAFDCJ01. The sequence continues at coordinate 3,914 of JAIVWA010000221.1, forward strand.
GTTTTTACAAAATCCTCGGTGGAATAAACGGCGATTCTATCCGCATTCGAACCTTTGAATGGGGGTTTTGTCTTGCCGCAGCCAATCAAGACATAGCTGTTTTCATATTTTATGATTCTGATATCCTCTATACCGTAAGTGAAGTCCTGATGGTCAGTGCCGTCGCCGCGAATGGCCAGATTCTGAAACCGGGAAAAATTGATACCGTCAGTGCTTGTCAAAGGCCATACTTCAGAGGTATAGTTCTCCAGGCAGTCCCTTTCCAGGCCCAGTTTTTCATCAAAGAATTTGCCTTTTCTGTAATTTCTGTGGCATCTTGGTAAAAGGATGACCCGGTCTTCAAAATATTCTGCTCCGCCGTTGAACACAGCGCCGGTCTTAAGTTCTCCATTATCATACCAGGTGAGACCTATATCCTGGGGCTTCACAACCGGATTTTTTTCATATGAATCGAGGATGAAGATAGTCTGGCCGGATTCTATTTCCTCGACTTTGCCGTTACCCAAGGTATCTAAATCAATCATATTAACTCCTCCTGTACAATTCTATATGTTGCCTCGCCACTGTCTCCCACGAAGTAAGCTTTCGATAATCATCGGTCCTGTCAATAACATATTGCCTGAAATCCTTATCTTCAAAAAGGCGGATAACAGTCCCCGCTATCCCGGAAGAATTGTAAGGAAGGACCAGCAGTTCGTCGTTGATGTTTTTCAATTCCTCGAATTTGGGCATTCTCGAGGCTATCACAGGCCTTTGCGCACCAATGGCTAAATGAAACGAGCCCGATGCAGCTCTGTCCTCCTCGCAGTAAGGAAACAGGATAATGTCGGCGGACCGAAGCAGAAATGGGACGTCTTGGTTGGGAAAAAATTTGTTCGGATAGATAACATTATTTTCAAGTTTAAGGTCTTCTATTTTTCTAAAAACCAGTTCTGCATACTCTTTGTCTTTATCGGAAGCGGTAGGGGCCAAGCCTCCGGCTATGAAAAAACAAACCTCCTTAAATTTCTTTTTTATCTCCACAAGGGCATCTATCACAATGTGAAAATTCTTGTGCGGCTTAACGAATCCGAACATGAGAAGTATCTTCGCATCCACCGGCAGCCCAAGTCTCTTGCGCGAGACTTCTGGGTCCTCATCGCTGAGTTCTGTTCCATGGGGAATCACATGAATCTTTTTTGATGGTATCCCCAGCCGGGTGAGGATCGCTTGCTGGGCGGGGAGATGTACGATGACCTCGTCAGCGAGTCCGGCAATTCTTGCAGCGTAGTCCTCATCTATGGCTCCTCTTTCCGAGAATTGAGTGGGTCTTACACAATGGATGGTTATAATTTTCCTGGTATTTTTATCCATACCATGGAGTACTGAAGGCAATCTGTCATCAAACTTGTATATACTGTATTCGTGTTGAATATGGACGACATCCACGCCCTTTGTGTGTGAGATGATAGGTTCCACATAATTCTCATTTCTATCCCAGCAGGGAACTACCTCAAGTTTATCCTGTTTAAGCGGGGAGGCTCCCTGCTCCGCAATAATCTTAATTTCTAACGCCGAGTCAGCCTTTTTGATGCCGCGGATAAGATAATCCGTATATGTGGCTATGCCGCAATGTTTGGGAAGATAAGTAGAAATTAAAGCTAGTTTCATGTTTCAAATTATCTCTTGCTGGGGGTTTAAGGTTGGAATCGTTGTTCATGCCGTATGTTTTTCCTTTAAAATAAAGAAATTGTACTATCACTTTTGAATTTATTATGTCTATTGTGGCTGTGGCTGTAGTTCGCCTGATTTTAGGAGATTAGACAGAAAGAAGCAACACTTCTCCACACAATTATTCAATAATCTCAAGGATCGTGCGTTTTTTCACCTTGCCGGCGGCCGCACTTAATATGGTGCGAATGGCTTGAGCATTGCGGCCCTGCTTGCCGATAATCTTCCCCATATCCGCATGAGGCCATGAGGGTCGGGCCGCAGTAACAGACTGAAAAATTTTCAAAAAGTCTCAAAAAAGGCCTGATTTAGGGCCTTAATCGGTCAATTTTTGGGTAAAAACCGACCATTTAAGAATGACGCTGGCTGCTCCCATATAAATGTGTTTGCATAATACGAAACGTTGGTCTCGCCGTATGCTTTTTGCTCTTCCCGAAGTTCAAACGTGTTCGCGGACCTGATTACCTGCCTGCCTTTTGCCCTGAATCCGAGTAGTTCTTTTATCTTCTCAATAAACGATTTACTCCCAACGGCAATGCTCTTGGTCCACTGTTCTTCTTTTTCTGGAATGTCGTCCTGCAACCTGCTGTTTACCCATTTATAATGAGCTTCTTTTAAGTCAGCATGGCTATCGAAACCCAGTAAATCCATAAGTGGCTCAAAATCAATTATGCCCTTCCGTTGCCTGGGATTCTGGATCTCATTGTAGCCGCAAAACTCCCACTCAGACGGATGCGCTACTACACCGGCGCGCACCATGTTCAAGTCAATATAGGTGATACACTGCCGCAAGTAGCGATTGCTATCCACTGCTGTCGCATGATAGCGATCCTCCCAGAAGGCTCCTTTCCTGTTTTTACGGATATTGTATTCCTGGGCGGTCCGGCCGGCTACAAGTTTGATTGAGTCCGGAATGACATGCCTTCCTTCGGTATCAGATACAAGCAGGTGGATATGGTTTGAGGTAACCATGTAATTCAATACACTCAAACCACGATATCTTTTCTTCGCCTGGTAAAGCCACTCAATCCATCTTCGCCGGTCGCGCGCAAACTTCAGAAGGAATTCTCTTTTGTGGCAACGATGGGTGATATGCCAGATGTGTCCAGGAATATAATGCCTTTTAGCACGGACCATTGATGGGAAATACTCTTAACAGGTCAATTTTAAGGCGTAAATAGGCCAATTAAGGCCGATTCAGGAGCCTTTATAAGCCATTATCAGCGCAATGTCAATGAGTTAGCGTGGCCCGACCCTCGACCATGAGTACGCCCTCGACCATGAGTAGTGGCCCGACCCTCGACCAGAATTTTGAGGCGGTCCAAAAATTTAGGATTAGTGGACGAAATATATATTTTTTCAAAAGGTTAGATGACATCTACAAAATTAGAAAATTGTGGATGTGATCAAACCTTGGGAAATATTCCGAGATTTTGTGTATTAGACTGGGCGATCTTGAATTCGCCAACTTTTACAAAAGCTGTACAAATCTGAAAAAAAGCAGAAAAACAACTATTATTTACAATCCTCATGGATATTGATATAGCTCCTACTTAGCGGTTCGGTTCAACATGCTTTTATCCATCATCCCGCTGAAAGGTAAGCCAACTCCCATCTTACATTATGGATCGCTCGCAATCAAAACAATTACTGTTAATTGCAGACGCTAATCCGGAAAACGTTAACGTCCTGAAGACGATGCTGGCGCCTGATTATGAC
>JAIVWA010000222.1:0-7320 GCA_049190255.1 Gammaproteobacteria bacterium
GGTAAACCTTTCTGGGAAAAAAGACCAGTTTATTGAGGTTATCAAATCCATCCAGGATATTGTCCGCCTTCCAGGACACAGCCTTGCCGTTTTTTTGAAAGTTCCAGGTGTTGAATTTATCCATCAGGTCTTCGCTGCGAAACTCGGCCTCAAAATACAACGGACCTGCCAATTTCAACGGTTTCATATTTTCAACCCCCTGGACTGCTATTTCAGCGGCCTTTCGCAGGTTTTTGCGGCCCTTTAAAAGATAGCGCACACTTTCACTGCCGGAGGTGTAGGTCTTCTTGTTCTTATTCACCACCACTGATTCTGCCCATGGCAAGGCGGTCAGCGCCTGTTTGACAGCAATGTCTTCTCCCGACACCAGTCCAACGGGCACCCCAAATTCACCCAGATAGGCACCGTGGAGATCCATCTCACAGACAGGCTTGCGGTTTATCCTGACTTCAGAAAAGATCCCGTAATGGGTGTGGGGAAAAAAAGCGTCGGGTGTACCGGAGGCCGCATGTATGGCGACATAGAGGATCATGTCATAATTGCGTATGTTACCGAAAAACGTCGGTCGAGTGAAATGTCCACCGATATACTGGGCCCGCCGGTCAAGCCTGTTGATCAGGCAATTAAAACCCGTATCATGGGTGTCTTTGACGGTAACCTTGCGGGCGCCGCCATCAAAGGCTCCGGCGATGACCTGGTTGACATCAGCCGTCAGACACTGACGGCCGTACTGCCATTCAGCTGTTCCGGTGCGGCATTGGCGCATGCGCCAGATACCGAAGGCGCCTTCAAGATCTGCGAAAATTCCTACATGCATATGAATATATCCAATTAGTCAAGGATGTCCCTTACATTGGTGGTCGCCTGAAATTGGAAGGGCTTTTAAATTGACATGCTCAGGGGGGTTCCTTATATTGATCTGGTTTCGATGCTGTTTTAACTGATTACGAAATTGTTTTTTAAATCCTATGAGTCAAACGACCTCAAATCTAGTCAAAACCCGCCAGGCGATATACCGTTTTTTGTCTTCGCTGCTTGGCTGGTTGCGCCGTGACTTTTTATGGGGACTACTGATTGTGCCCCTTTTATATATCGTGCTTGTCTATAGCCTTTCGGAAGCCGATTTTCAAGGGTGGGGGGATCATAGTGTATTCAAACCCCTGATGGAAGTTGTGCATCCGGCTTTGCTGGCCGGTTTATTGCTCGTTTCTTTACTGCGCTTGTGGGTGAGCCGGGATACCGCCTTTGCTTTTTTAGCAGTCCTCAGCGTTTTTGTACTGGGGCGTGAACTCATGGGCCAAGGCTCAACCGTCATTCTCTATTGCGGCTTAATCGGACTCATCATCTATGGGAACCGACATCCGGATCGTATCGCGTCATTGCTGCGTTCACAATGGGCGACATCGTTTCTGGGCATGTGTTTTGTGTGTTATCTAAGTTCCCAGCTGCTTGACCGCGGAATAGTAAAACGAATCGGCTGGTTGATTCTCTGGGACACTTCCTGGAAACCCCCTTTTTCGTCGAACCTCGAGGAGGCCCTTGAATCCCTGGGGGGGCTCTTCCTGTTATTGACACCTTTTGCAATACGTGCCGGCCTCAGGTCTAATCCAACCCGGAAAAAAGAGTTTTGAGATAACTTATAGCTTCAATCGATGCGCTGTAACACCTGGGCGGTCCGGGCAGGCAGATACAGACTGAGAAGATGGCGCTTATGATTGGCGACGATTTCGAACAGGGTCCGATGTTCCTGTTTTGGCTGTAGCCGGTTATGACCGCCGTACCGGGCGGCATCACTGTTGAAAATCATTTTATACCTGCCGGGCGGGGCCTCAAAGCGGTAGTCCGAATAGGATTGATTCGGATGAAAATTGAAAGCCAGTAAAAGCCCGGCGCGTTCGAAAATAATTATCTTGTTATCGTCATGTTCATATATAAGGTGCGGGCCGGGCGTATCCAGAAGCCGAAATTTTTTGGCCAGGGTGATCATATCGCGGTCAAAGCGGGCGCTAAACTGATATTTTAAATTGGGATCATCCGCCAGATGCCACTGCCGCCGGGCATATTTATAGGACCAGTTATTGCCCTCCCGCGGAAAATCAATCCACTCCGGATGACCGAATTCATTGCCCATAAAATTCAGATAGGCGGCGCCGGCGGTGGCCAGGGTAATCAAACGGATCATTTTGTGCAGTGCCATGCCGCGGTCTACCCGGATATTCTCATCATTTACCTGCATATGTTCATACATGTCGGCATCGATTAAGCGAAAGATGATGGATTTATCACCTACCAGGGCCTGGTCGTGGGATTCGGCATAGCTGATGGTTTTTTCCTCCGCCCGCCGGTTGGTCAGCTCATGCCAGAGCTGACTGATGGGCCAGTCTTCATCCGCTACTTCTTTGATCAGCTTGATCCAGTTGTCCGGAACCCCCATGGCAAAGCGATAGTCAAATCCATAGCCGCCGGTTTCCAGGGGTGCGGCAAGCCCCGGCATTCCACTGACATCTTCGGCAATGGTTCGTGCATCGGGCCGCACGGCATGAATCAGTTTACCGGCCAGTGCCAGATAGGCCAGGGCCTCCTCATCCACGCTGTCTTCAAAATAATCATCATAAGACGTAAAGGCTTTGTTCATGCCGTGATGAAGATAAAGCATGCTGGTGATACCGTCGAAGCGAAACCCGTCAAAACGGTATTCATCCAGCCAGAACCGGCAGTTTGAAAGCAGAAAATGCAGGACCTGATGCTTGCCGTAATCAAAGCAGCGGGAGTCCCAGAGCTCATGAAGCCCGCGGGGCCCATCATGGAAGTATTGATACAAAGTACCGTCGAAGCGGCTGAGGCCTTCGGTTTCATTGGACACGGCATGGGAATGAATGATGTCCATGAATACCGCCAGGCCGGCTGCGTGGGCTTCGTCGATCAGGGCTTTGAGATCCTCCGGGGTGCCGAAACGGGACGAGGCGGCAAAAAAGTTAGACACCTGATAGCCGAAAGATCCATAATACGGATGCTCTTGGACTGCCATCAGCTGGATGGTGTTGTAACCGGATTCTACAATCCGGGGAAGAACAGCGGCGGTGAATTGCTGAAATGAGCCGATCTTTTCTTCCTCCTGGGCCATGCCGATATGGGCTTCATAAATCAGCGGCGCTTCAGCCCGGGGATGAAAATCAATACAGCGCCACCGATAAGGAATATCGGGAAACCAGACCTGGGCATTGAAAATCAAGGTTGTCGGATCCTGCACGACGCGCCGGGCATAGGCGGGAATACGGTCTCCCTGGCCACCGGGCCAGTGAACCCGAAGTCGATACAGATCCCGGTGTTTCAGGCTGTCCGCATCCAGGCGGATTTCCCAGACATCTTTATCGTTAAGCCGGGTAAGCGCAAATTCTTCCTTTTCCTGCCAGCCGGTCATATCTCCTGTCAGAAAAATACGATCGGCATTCGGTGCCCATTCACGAAAAACCCATTCATTGTCCTGAAAATGAAGGCCGAAGTATTCATGGCCCGAGGCAAAGTCGGCCAGGGTCATTTTCCCGCCGCTGAGACGGGTTTCGGTTGCGGCTATTTTAGACAGGCGGCGGCGAATGGTGTTTTCATAGGGAGTTAAATAGGAATCGCTTTCCAGCAGGCGCCCCAGTTTTTGTTCGACATCCACATTATGGGAAGAAGTTTGTTTTTTGGGAGGCATATTAATTAACCGTCACGGAATTTTTATAACTTATTTAAAATATAAGGTATTATATGAGGTCTGAGTTTTGGCACCATTCCAATCGCACGACCTTGAGGCTCTCGACAGGTTGGGGCGAAGCTCCTAACTTGTATCTATTTTCGGGCTGCATTCCGGCGCTGTGGCAGCGTTGATCAGCGGCCGCTGGAGCATCTTTTCATATAATTTGATGTACTGGCGTGCCGTAGCGGCATGGGTAAAGCCGGCGGCACTATCTGTCATAATGCGTTTGATTTGTTTCTTTTTTTCTTTGGCCGGTAGATTATAAAACAGCATCGCCTGCTGAATGGCCCAAAACAAACCACTGGCGTCAAAAGTATTAAATATAAAGCCGTTGCCCGTATTTTCTTTAATATCCAGATGGGTCACCGTGTCGTGGATACCCCCGGTGTCGTGGGCCACCGGAAGCGTTCCATAGATGGGAGCAATCATTTGCGGCAGGCCGCAGGGTTCAAAACGCGACGGCATCAGGATAAAATCAGACGCACCGTAAGCCAGGTGCTCCATTTCGTTGCTGAAATCGCAAATGGCCACGCGCTTTTGAAATTGGTGGTGATTGACGATGTCTCTGAAAACCATCTGATAGTCACCGTTGGCCACGAAGACAATCTGCAGGTTTTGATCCCAATAACTGGAGATGGCCCTATAGAAAATATCGGCCAGCAACTGGCAGCCTTTCTGCACCGGATCCAGCCGCGAAGGCCAAAAAAATATCGGCGCCCGGTCATCCTGAATTAATCCCAGTTTTTTTTGTAAACAACGTTTGTTTTTCTTTTTTCCCGCCACATGATCGTCGGGCCCGAATTTTTGGGCCAAATCCTGGTCAAGGGCGGGATTAAACGATGGATCGGGTGCATTGAGGATGCCCGCCGCACACTCGGCCTGTACCTTATTGGCCAATTCCCGGTGTATCTGGGGTTCAACAAACGGATGTTTGCCTTCGACAATTTCATTCAGAAACGTGGGGCTGACGACATTGACGAAATGGGCCCCGAAAATTCCACTGGTAAGCAGATCCACGGGGTTGGTATCACGTTCCTGCTCGTAACTGGTGGCCATCTTCTCGAAATATAAATTCTGCCAGAAATAGGCGGCATCGATCCCTCGATCTTCGATCTGGGCCAGAGTGGTTTTAACCGTGTGGATGTTATGGATTGTGAAAAGACAGGGAATCCCGTGTTCTCTGGCCACGGCCGGAATCAGACCGGTCATCCAATCGTTGCAGTGGATCAGATCCGGCTGAACCCGGGGGATAATGTTGTTGATGACCTCGCGCTGGAAGGCCAGGGAAAGTTTGATGTTTTCACCCCCGTAAGAAGAATACACCCGGTTCATATAGTAAAAGGCCCGGTCTTCGGCCAGGTGGATGCGGTCATCGGGCATTTTGCGCTGGATGCGGTTGATTTCTTTTTTTAAAACCGGGGCCAGCTTATCGCTGAAAAGGGCGCGATAATCCGGCATGGCCACATGAACGTCGACCCCCTGCTCAAAAAGGGCCCTGATCAGGGCAGCGGAAACATCGGCCAGGCCGCCTGCTTTGGCAGTATAAAAGGAAGCCAGACCTCCCATGCGGTCCGGCAGATAGGTGACCTCAGGGGTAACGATCAGGACGCGGGGGTTGCAGGTGATCTCGTTCATGTTTCCTTATTCTCTCTAGTGCGTATTTAAATATTACTTCAGTTTTACAGGTCTTTTAACCAGGTGTCAGGTGTTCCGCCGCAGGCGGATTCAGGTTACATATTCTGCATTTCATACACCTTGTATGAAACTTCATGAAATCCAATGTCATTTTCGTGAAGTTCCACACGCGGTTACAGAGTACAGACTTCGTCCTCGTCCTCGTCCCTCGTCCTCGATAAAATTCTGATTCCCGAGCACGAGAACGAGGACGAGTACGATGACGAAAGAGGATTCTCTGACTTCTGTGCTCTGTCGTCCGCCCTCTGTCATCTGTCCTCTGCCCCTGACACCTGAACACTGACACCTGAAACCTCGTACGGTGAAATTTCCTCCATCCAATATTCAACTAAAAACCAGGAACCGGAGTGACCATGAACAATAACAAAACCTACCACATGACACCGGAAGAATTTCGGCGTTACGGGCGCCAGGTGGTGGACTGGATAGCCGATTATTATGAGAACATTGAATCGATGCCGGTATTATCCCGGTCTAAGCCCGGGCAGATCAGGGCTTCTTTGCCCGCCCATCCGCCACCTGACGGCGAGGCTTTCGAGTCAATTCTCAAGGATGTATCGGACCTGATCCTGCCCGGCGTTACCCACTGGCAATCGCCCAATTTTTTTGCCTTTTTTCCTGGCAATACATCGGGACCGGCCATACTGGGTGATTTACTTTCATCGGGGCTTGGTGTGCAGGGAATGCTGTGGGCTACCAGTCCTGCCTGCACCGAACTGGAAACCCAGGTACTTGATTGGCTGGTTGAGATGCTTGGTTTGCCGGAAAAATTTTTATCGACTCACAGCGGAGGCGGTGTCATACAGGATTCTGCTTCCAGTGCCACCCTGTGCGCATTACTGGCCGCCCGCGAACGTGCCACCAATTTTAGCAGTAACGAACAGGGCTGTGACGGTCGTCTGGTAGCGTACACTTCCAGCCAGGCCCATTCTTCCGTTGAGAAAGCCGTCAAAATAGCCGGCATCGGCCGGGCGAACCTGCGTTTGATCGATGTGGATGACGGCTTTGCCTTGCGGCCGGATCTCTTGGCGGCGCAGATAGAAAAGGACCGGCAGGCAGGCCGCACGCCGTTTTTTGCCACGGCTACGGTTGGAACGACATCTTCCAACGGTATAGACCCGCTGCCGGAGATCGGCAATATTTGTAGCGCTAACAACCTCTGGTTACATGTGGATGCTGCCATGGCCGGTACGGCCGCTTTGTGTCCCGAGTTTCGCTGGATTCAAAACGGGCTGGAGCTGGCAGACAGTTATTGCTTTAACCCGCACAAATGGATGTTCACCAATTTTGACTGTGATTGTTTTTTTGTTGCCGACCGCAATATCCTGATTCAAACCCTGAGCATTTTGCCTGAATATCTTCGCAACCAGGCCACCGAGTCCGGTGCCGTGATCGACTATCGCGACTGGCATATTCCGCTGGGAAGGCGCTTTCGCTCTTTGAAACTGTGGTTTGTCATCCGCCATTACGGTGTTGAGGGTCTGCAAAACCATATTCGGCGCCATGTGGAACTGGCCCGAATGTTTGCCGATTGGGTTAAATCGGATGAACGCTTTGAGCTGGCTGTACCGCCGCCTTTGAATCTGGTGTGTTTTCGTCATCGGAAGGGAGACGAAATCAACCAGCAGCTGATGAACCGTCTAAACAAAAGCGGGGATATGTATCTTACTCATACCAGGCTGCAAGATCGAATCACCCTGCGCTTTTGCGTCGGGCAGACCAACACTGAACAGCGCCATGTTGAGCATGCCTGGCGTAGAATTCAGGAAGAAGTCGAGGCGTTGGAACGGGACAGCTAGAATCTTAAAATTGTTTTGTGTGTATTTTGTGGCAAGATATTTTAATGTAAAATCAAATAAATGCCTAAATTGCCTAAAATGCCTAAA